>SOKM01000037.1 GCA_004375785.1 Candidatus Cloacimonadota bacterium
AGAGAGGTAAACTTCGGCAAGTTTTTTTGCTATATCCTTCCAGAGGAAGTTTTTCTGTATGCGTTCCTTGAGTACATCTGTCTTCTTTTTCTCAAGAGACTTTTTTATTCCATTGTGTATTGAGGCTATACTTCGAGGCTCAATATAAATTGTATCTTCTCCAAAATAGTCTTTTGTTCCACCAAATTTTGTTATAACAACCTTTGCACCCGCAAGTCCTGCCTCAAGTGCAGCAAGACCGGGTGTTTCGAAAAGAGAAGGTAGCACAAATGTATCGCAGGCAGCATAAGCGGATTCAAGCAATGGTGAGTTATGAGATAAAGGGTCGAGTAAGGTAATATTTTTATTCTCTTCTATCTCTTTAATACATTGTTCACCATATGGTGATTCAACAATAGGTCCTATAAAAACCACCGGAGTATCAATATCTTTTAGTGCCCTTATAAGATTAAGGGTGTTCTTTCTCCCATCGCCTATATGCCCTACATAGAGGATAAAATCCTTTTGTCCAAATTTTTCTACAAACAGTTCAGGGGTAGCCTTACAAAATCGTTCATCAACACCATTATGAATTACTGTTACCTTCTTTTCTGGAATCCCGAACCCCTTTATTATCAGATGTTTCTCCATCTCGGTGTTGGGCAAAATCTTGTCTGCTATATCAAAAACTTCTTTTGTATAGATGTGCGGTGTGGAAATCTTGAACATCTTGAAAAGAAAATTGTTTGTTCTGTTCACGAAACGAAGTATAAGAGAGCTGTGTTTTGAGAAAAAAACCGGGGTTACAATAAGCGGTAAATTAATCTCCTTGATTTGAGTACCGAGTATGTTTGTCGAGAAGTTAGCTCCAAAAAGATGAAAAAGGGAAGAGCCTTTTTTGTCCGGAACAGTCCAGGAATCATAGAGGGTTATTTCAAATCCGAGTTTCTCTAAATACGACTTTGTTTTTAGAAGTTGTATATAAAGACCTCCTCTTTTTATTGCAACTGCCGGGTGTGCACCGTAAAGGATTTTCATCTTCTTATCCAATTTTCCATCTCCTTTAATTTGAGTTTAAGGGCTCGCTGCTTCACTTGCAATTTATTTTTATCAAATGCTCTGGTTTTAGGCACTTCAGTAAAATTCAATTCTTTTAAGTTAACTTCCTTTTTCAATGGAACTATTGTCCGTTTTCCTTCGGGTGTGATAATCCGAAGGGTTAATCTGGAATTTTCCTCTATTCCTTTCATTTTCAGGATGCTTCCATCAAATAAAATTTCGGGATTTGAATTTTCTCTTTCTCTCCACCACTCGTAGAAATCTCCGTATGTCCCGAACCAGATACCTTTTTTGCTTTTAACGGCGTTAATAATATGTTCTAAAATAGATGGATGATTTGAGAATATTCCGCTGTGACCATAAAGGGAAAGAGGTTCATCTCTCGCATATTTTTCTTGAATTATTCGCTCGAAATAACTTTTAATATCATCAACATTATTCTTTACATAAAGAAGGGTACCGGGTGATATGGGATGGATAGGAATCTGAAGCACATTTAAGAATCTTGTTTCTATGTAAGAATAGGAAGGAAGGTCGTCATAAGAGAAAGAAAATTCAGAGGAATAGAGAAATCCAAGTTCCTCAATGGTGAAACCAAGAGGAGAACTCCAGAATCCATAAGGAACAGCAATACCTTTTGTTTCTATTCCTTTTTTGAGCAACAGTTCCTTTGCCTTTGAGAAATTCTCTCGATTCTTAATAGAATCCTTAAATATTCGATGTTCAAAGGAGTGAACTGCTATTTCTTGTTTTTCTAACTCCTTCAACTTGTTTATGTCTTCATTCAGACTTTTAACATCAATAAAAAATGTTAAACTTAGTCCATTTTTCTCCGCTATCCTGTATGTGTCGAGAATTTCTTTAAAGTCCGATTTATCTGTATCAATCCTGAAAAAGAATCCATTTTTTTTACCCTCAGGATAGTACCATTTATGTATATAATATAATCGTCTTTTTCTAAACAAATACCTTAATGCATTTACCACAAGTTTCCTTACTTCACCCCTGGATACAGAAGAGACATATTCTACCGGAAATCTCCCTTTCTTAGTATAAAAGAATTTCGTTCTTCTTGATGAATCAAGAATAACAGAGGAGACATCAAAAGGCAATGCAATGCCCCATCCCTTTTTATATGAGAATTCAAAGAGAGCAGGAAATCTGTTGTTTATCCTGCCGTATCCCTTTCGGTTTAATACATACCCTCTGTTGTAAATATCGACAATGCCGCTATTTTTAAAAAAAGGTGAAGTATCGGGTATAATATAGTCTATCCTCACCCGCTTTGTTCGCTCGTTAAGTAAAGTTCCCAGAGTGGCTGTATCGGTAAGGATAAAACCTCCCTCACTGAGATACTCAAGAATCTCGGATTTTTCAGAAAGTTCATCAACTATCAGAACAGCAGGATTATCTCCTGGTTTAAATACCTTGTAAAAAAGACCTTCTTGTTTCAATAACTGAACCCATCCGGGTTTGCCGTTAATTATTCCTATGTATGGATTCATATCCTCCTCTTAAGAGTTTCAAATCCTCTTTTGTTATCCCCTTTAATAACAATATAACAAACGAATAGATAAATATAGCAGTGATTATAAGGTAAATTGTTGGGATTTTCCATAAGAGAACTGTTAAAATAAGCATTACAGCAGTTGCGGCTAATGGCTTTAGTGTATATTTCAGGAAAGGAACAAAGAGAATTTCTCTGAACCATAAAGACATAAGGGTGAGCATAACAATTTCTGAGGCTATTGTTGCAGCTGCAGCGCCTTTGATTCCAAGAAAAGGAATCAGTAAAAGATTCAAGAGGATATTGAGAAGCGTTCCTATAACCATGCCCAGAGTATATTTTTTCTCCCTGTCACACCCCAAGAGTCCGAATGCAAATATGGTCTGCATGCTTGTTAAGGGGATTGCCCATATAAGAATTCTGAATGCTCCAGATGCTCCTATGAATTGTTCTCCATAAATGAGATGGATTACCCTCTCAGCAAGCAATGTTCCTCCACAGGCAATTGGAATTACAAGAAGGAATATAAGTTTTGTACCTGTAAAAACGAGTGTTTTTAATTTTTCTTTGGATTCAGTAAAATATCTTGATACCATAGGGAAATATACCCATGCGAATGCAGTGTCAACGGATAGGAGAAAAGTAACGAGCTTAAATCCTGCATTGTAGAGTCCAACATCAATTTCACCTTTTATAAGACCTATTGTGACAAGGTCAAAATGAAAATAGACATGGTTCATTATTGCAGCAATTCCTACTGGAATGGATATTTTCAAGAGTGAAAAATCAAAATGAAGTCTAAAAAGATGTTTCCTGAGATAAAAAATAGAAAAGAGAAAGATTGTTCCTGCACCAATCCCAGCAAACCATAGAAAAGGAACTCGTATTATGTCATTCTCCTGTTTTACAAATATAAAGACGAAAATAACATAGATAACCTGTGTGATAACGGACGCTACTGCGATGTTTGCCATTTTCTCTTTCCCCCTGAAGAACCAATCAAGATAGAATGCATAGAAGAATATGGAGAAAGAATAAAGGGTAAGTAGCACCTTTGTTGCCTTTTGTAGAGGGATAAAAAGACTGAACAGGAGAAGAATGACGAAAGAGAAGAGTGCTAGGATAAAACGCAAGCTCAATATGTTCGATGCTAAATCATCAATGTTATTTTTCTTTCTTGCAATTTCCCGCGTTCCAAGAATTGTCAGTCCAAGGTCACTTAACAGAACACCGTATGCAAAGATTGAAAAAACAAAACTTATCTTTCCAAAACCGGATGTTCCAAGAATCCTTGCGAGATAAACAGTTACAAAAAAACTCAAAACCCACCTGATTCCATTCCCGATGATGAGAAAAAGAAAATTTTTGACAGGTCGTGAAATATATCTATTAATCGCAACAGTCCACATAAAATTATTATAATATAATTTCTATCTTTTATCAAGGAAAAACATTCGCCTGAAAAATTCACTCGTCAGAGCTGATAAAAATAAATTTTCCTTGACAAAGTATATTTTTCCTATTAAAATTAGTATGAAAGAATATGAAGGAAACCACAGAGCGCACAGAGGGAAAAATAATTCTCTGTGGTTAAGTTTTTCACAGTACTAAAAATAGAAAAAGGAGGAAAAATGAAAAGGAAAATCGGATTTTTTACATTTCTTTTTATCTTTATCAGTTTAGCATATAGCTATGCTTATATTGACTCTTCGCAACCTCCGTATATCGGTCCACAGATGGGGTCAAAACCCACTACCCAGTATAAATTTCACGATGTAGGGAATATCTGGCTGACTGTTGCAAACTTTGGTTTTTTTGGTAACTGTGGTACCTGGAAGATATATGGTAAGAACTTTCCTTCCTGTGAATTTCCTGGTGGGTCGCATGCTGATTATCTATTTCAGGGCGCCCTCTGGATAGGTGCAATTA
>SOKM01000140.1 GCA_004375785.1 Candidatus Cloacimonadota bacterium
GGCAGCTACATGTGGTGTTGCCATTGACGTGCCCTGGAGAAACATATAAGTAAACCTATCAACCGTCGCTTTTTGAGAACCATGATTAAGTGAATCGTATGTTGATTGAAGAATGGCTGCAACATATCCTGTTCCGGGAATCGTATCGTTATAATCACCACCTGGTGCAACAATGTCTATTCCACCCCCCCACTGCGAGTAAGAAGCCAAATCGTTATCAATATCAGTAGCCCCAACTGCAATACATTCTTCGAAACCTGCAGGATAACTCAACTGTCCTTCGCCTGCATTTCCAGCTGCAGCAACGACTATTGCACCAGCATTTGTAGCAGCAATGATTGCCTGGTGGATTGTTCCAAAACCTGTGCTGTCTCCAGCTGGTCCACCCAGACTCATAGATAGAACATCTGCTCCGTTTTGATACGCAAAGTATATGCCATCTGCTATTTGGTCACAGGTTCCTGAACCTTTAGCATTAAGAACCCTGACAGGCATAATGGACACTCTGAATGCCATCCCTGCGACACCTATGTTATTATTGGTGCTCTGCGCAATGGTGCCGCAGCAATGCGTTCCATGACCGTTCATATCGTTCGGATGTGAATCATCATTGATATAGTCATATCCGCTTACAAAGTTGGTCATTGTCAGGTCAGGGGATATATGGTAATATCCATCTCCTGATGAAACAGAATCCTGTTCATAAGTCGGTATCAAGTATGTTTCATAAGCAATACCTGTATCAAGAATCGAGACAATAACAGACGAGTTTCCACCTTGTTCAATATTCCAGGCAAGTGGCATATTAATGTGGGTATCATCTAAATTCCATTGCAAATAAAAATATGGGTCATTGGGCGTCCAGAACATATGTGCAATCCCATTTGGCTCTGCAAAAACAATTTCAGGAAATGATTCAAATTCTTTGAGCAATTGCCATATGTCATTTTTCGCATTGTCAAAACGAACAGTGACAAAATTGGCAAACTGACTTCGATAGACAATCTTTGTATTTAATTGTCTTACTATACTTTCTAACCTGTTGCATTCCGTCCCTTGTTTATAGTTCAGGATAATCTCATCCTCTCTAAAAGAACTTCTTGCACCTTTCGTTTTTTCAAGATATGGTTTTGATATTGCGTTAATTGGTAAATAAACAGATACTACTATGAGAAAAAGTTTGAAAAGCATATTTTACCTCCCACTTAGATGGTTTTTTTGCTTTAGCATCTATAGCAGTAAGATAATAACAAAATAACATTTATATGTCAATAGAAAAGTAATAGAAGAAAAATTTTTGCTAAGATACTTGACAAACTAATTCAAAAATGTTATATTAACAAAATTCTATGTTAAGCAGGTTCGACTTTTGATAAATAAACTAAATTTTTAAGAAAAGAAATGCTTATATATTTTATGTTGATTTTAGCATTCTCAAGCAATTATTTATCACCACCCTTTCTTGATGGTGATACAGGTTTCTATACATCCTCTACCTCGTTTAATAAAAAAGGACATATAAAATTTACACTTCTGGAATCATATGGGTCAAAAGAAAATAAAGATAGAATTGTTAAGTGTCTTTATGGTCCAAGGCAGAGCCACAACCAGATAAACCTCAACGCCAGCTATTCAATCTTCCGCTACGTTGAACTGGGAACAGGAATTAATTATTTTAATATGAGGCAGGATAACTTTAAAGAACTTTTCTTAAAAACAAAAATACCATTTCTATCATTAGGCAGAATAAAATCGAGTATAGCACCCTATATTACTTTTACAGAGGGAGAAAAACCCTGTTTTACAGCAAATATTGATATTGAAACCATCCCCTTCACTCGAAAAAGTCTCCCATCTTTTCTGATTGGGCAATCAGTAAATATTGGAAGGAAGAAGAGCGGAAATATTTTAGAGTTCAGTTCACTCCTTTCCTTAGAAACAGGAAGATTTCAGCCATTTATTGAATTCTATACTGAGTTCAGTGAACGAATTTCTTCTTCTTTTATGGCAAATACCCGTTTCTGCTCGGGGCTTGGTCTAAATATAGGCAATCTCGTTTTAAGAGGTGGTGTTGAGATTCCGTTAGAGGATTACGCTGAAAGAAATTTTGACTACAGGTTTACCGGTGGAATAAACTATCTCTTCGATACAAAAAGAAAACCAAAAGGAAAATTAAATATTACAATACTTGATAAAGAGAATGAAATAGCTATCCCAGCTACAATTATCATAAAAGGAAAGGAGGTAGAAAGTATACTTGAATGTCAAACAGGTATATGTATTATTGAAGACCTACCTTTTGGCTTCTACACAATAGAGATAGAAAACCCAGAATATCAACGATTAAAAAGACCACTATTTATAAAAGAGAAATCTGTAGACAAATCTTACAAACTTATAAAAAAAGAAGAAAAGAAAGGAGGTGACTCTCCAGAATGAAAAGAAAAAAGAAAAAGGAGGTAATTATGTTAAAGAAATGCTCTATTTTCATTCCTTTATTAATTGTTTTTTTACTTACTTCTTCAACCCTCTTAGCACATCCCACATTCTACGGGACAGAGGGTGCTTATCGAACTTATTCTGCAAGAACGACAGAGATGGGTTATCTTACTTTTGGACTGCATGGAGATTATGCGTTTTCTGATGTAGCTGGCTCTGATAGTGCCAGACATTTTGGAGACATCAACACATTCCTTGGTTATGCTCCCATCAAGTATTTTGAACTTGCACTTCTTGCAAGGATACAAGCACGCTATTATTTTATTCCATACTCTGAAGATGTATACGAATTTGCCTTCAAGGGTTTAAGACCCATAGTTAAACTCGGGCTACCTGTTTTTAGAGATACGGTGAACGATGTCGGTTTCACTCTTGGTGCCACTGGCTTTGTGAATATTCCCTGGCATCCAATAACGAGTACTGATTCACAGATGGTAGAAGTGGGTTTTATTGGTAATGTCCAGAGACAACCCAGTTTTGGTGCACTTTTCCTTGCTGATTTTGATTTCAATGTTATGAGTATGCATTTCAATGCTGGCTCTGAAGGTGGTGCCAGCTTCAGAACCGAGGATATTCCCTCCTACATTGCGAACACCCTCCCACCACCTCCAGCTGAAAGAAGGTTTTTATGGGGAATCGGTTTTGAAATCCTTACAGGACCCTATGTCAAGTTTCTCTTTGAAGCCGTTGGAAAACATTGTGAGGCAGGGGTATCAGATACGGTATGGGTTACCCCGGGCATAAGATTTGTTACACCAGTTGGCGTTACCATTGATATGGGAGGAGACTTTGCTATACTCACAGATATGGATTTCATCCCTGATTATGAATATGATAATACCATTAATGATTATCAACTCTATATTAACCAGCGGTCTAAATGGCGTGTATTCTTCGGTATAACTTCAAGTTCCGCTATTTTTGCAAAACCACCGCCACCGCCAAAAGCAACAATTGCAGGTAAGGTAACGGATGAAGAAACTGGGGAACCACTCTCAGCCACTATCTCATTTCCTGGAGCCGAACCCCCACTCGAAAGCATTACCTCTGACCCGGAAACTGGACTTTATAAAATTGTTGTGAGTCCAGGAGTCTATAGATTCCATGTTTCAAAAGCGGGTTATAGATGGGTAGAAAAACCTGTTCGAGTAGTAAAAGGACAGACAGAGGTAGAAGATTTTGCTCTGCAAAAGAAACCAAAACCAAAACCACCCGAGGAGAAGAAAGGGATTCTTACCGGGAAGGTCTATGCAGCAAAGGACAAAAAACCAATACTTGCAAATGTTACGATTGTCGAACTTGATAAGAAAATTGTGACTGATGCATCAACGGGTGTTTATAAGATAACATTAGAACCAGGAACATACACTGTAAAAGCAGAAGCAGATAAATATGTGACCGACGCAAAACCCGGCGTTGTTGTAAGGAATAAGGAAACCACCCTACAGAATTTTGAACTCAACGAGAAAATGGTGAAGGGCCAGGTAATTGTCCTTCGCGGTATCTACTTCGATACGGGTAAAGCAACTATTAGACCCGAATCATACCCCGTTCTTGATGATGCCGTCAGGGTCTTGCAGGCTAACCCCAAAGCTATTGTTGAAATAGCAGGACATACAGACAGTGTTGGGAGCGATTCATATAATAGGGGACTTTCGGATAGGAGAGCTAACTCTGTGAAGAACTTCCTTATATCACGAGGTGTTGCATACAACAGATTGCAGGCAATGGGTTATGGCGAATCAATGCCTATTGCAAGTAATGCAACAAGAGACGGCAGGCAGATGAACAGAAGGATTGAATTCAGGGTTTTGAGTAACTGATAATTTTCCCTTCTATGTTAACAAAAAGGCGAGGTTTAATAACCTCGCCTTTGTTTTTTTAGTGCCGTTTCAAATTAAAAATATCTGATGATAAAACTTACATTGAATATGGAGTGCAATAACGGCGTTATT
>SOKM01000155.1 GCA_004375785.1 Candidatus Cloacimonadota bacterium
CCATATTTTAGAATCCAGTTTCTGGAGCTTAGAAGAAATTTGATGTACCAGTTCGCAGTATATGGGATGTCTTATTCCCATTATACGGGGGTTCGTCACCACTTATAAAATGATAATATCCGCTTTGATCATAGAAATAGAAATCAATTACACCCTCATTACCTGCACCCCCCGCACAAGAATAAGCCTGACAAATTCCAGTTGTAGTGTTCCAGCCAAAACCACTTGGACCGGTTTCCATCCAACCATAGACAGTGATGTTTGAAGTACTTACATATGGTGAACTGCTGATGGTTGCAGGATCACTTCTTGCACCACTAAAGACAGAATAAACCTTATATGTTCCAGTAGTTGATGGAAAATCATCATGATAACTTGTTACAGTATAATCCAAAAATATGGAGTCACCGTCAGGAGTAACAATATCATATCCATCTACGCCATACACTGAATTCCACGAAAATATTACACCATCACCCTCTGCGTCTGCTGTGAGTAGTAAATTATCGGGAGATGGTACTCCCGTAGTGAAATCCCATATATCCCCTTCTGTTACATTTTCTTGGCTGTCTTTTGCAACAATCTTCCAGTAGTATTTCTTTGTATAATCAAGGAAGCCCGGATCATAGGTTGTGTCTGATTGATTGATCGAGACCAATCGACTTTTAATCCTGTTCCAGCAAAATCTGGGTCGGATGTCAATAATAAATAATCTGTATTAGAAAGCGGACGCACTGCGTTCGATGAAATTAATGCTACGATAAAATCCTGTTCTGTCGGGTCTTCAGGAGATAAGACTAAAGCAGGACGAACTTTTGTTGATTTTAAATTTGAAAAAGGAAAGGTAATAAGTACTATATCACCTCTATTCATAGTGGCTCGCCATCCTCTAATGTATAAATATCCTCTGAAGCATCATTCAAAAACTCAAAAGAACCTGTTTGCTCAGCAACAAGAAGCACTTCTCTATTGCTCATCTCAGTAAAATGTGATGTGCGTTTTGCCTTTTGTTCAAGAAACTCAACAAACTCGGAAATAATGATGAGTTTATCAGGTGGCAAATGCTTTAATTTTTTTGCAATTTTCTGAATACTAATCATTGTTATCATCCTCCTCTTTTGTAGCCAATATTCTTGTTACTTTTCTCATTTTTTTAAAAAATATCACATATCAATCCATTTGTCAATGACTTTTTGGAGGGGTTTGTGGTGGAATCAAGAAATTGTTTTTATCTGTGTATATCTGTGGCTATTGTTTTGTTTGGGAAGGGGTGGGGTTAGTGGGAGCGGACGATGTCCTTTACCTTCATCAGCCTTGTAAGGTTTCCTCTCTCCATTTCAGAGAGTTTCATTGTGATATACTTGATTGTATCTTCTAAATTTGGTATGAGGATGTACTCAAGTGCATTTACCCTTCTTCTCGTTTTCGCTATTTCTTCTGCCATAAGTTGTAATTTCTTTTCCTTCTCTGCAAGGTCAACAATCTCCTCAACCACCCTTTCAATGGCAAGAAGTGATGAATCGAGTTCTCCTGTTGTATGAGCAAAGCCGTAGTTTTGTATACTTCCTTCTGTTTTGACCCTAAAGATAGGTGTTCTGACACCCATTGTAGATTTTTCTCCAATATCAAGTTCAATCTTTATACCAGGAATGAGCATGGCACTTTCAAGGAATTCAGTTTTCATCCCTGCCTTGGCAAAGAGGTACCTTCCTGTCGCAATTGTTAATTCCCTGTCAACTTTCTTCCTTAATTCTTTTACAGTATCAACAAGTTCAAGAAGTTGTTTCATCAGTTCATCCTGCTTGTCTTTGAGGAGTTTGTGTCCTCTTTTTGCAAGGATGCGTCTCTTTTTCAGTCTTAACAGTTCCATTCGGGTAGGATTTACATCAAGAAGCATAATTGTCCCCTTTTAAAGTTAGAAAATTTTTTGAACAAATCAAACCAATTAAACTAATTAAACTACTTAACTTCTTCACTCGCATCGGTTTCTTTCTTGAATTCATTGAAATATTTCTCTATATATTCATCCCGGACCCTTTTCATCTCTTCTTTGGGAAAGACACTCAGAAGTTTCCAACCTATATCAAGTGTTTCTTCTATAGACCTATTCTCATACTCCCCCTGGGAAACATAATTCTTTTCAAATGAGTCGGCGAAATCAAAATGGATTTTATCCATTTCTGAGAGTGATGCTTCCCCAAGAATGACAGCAAGTTCCTGTGCGTCTTTACCTTTTGCGTATGCAGCGTAAAGTTGATTGAGGAGGTCTGCGTGGTCTTCCCTTGTCTTTCCTTCACCTATCCCTTTGTCTTTTAACCTTGATAATGAGGGAAGCACATCGACAGGCGGTGAAATCTTTTTTCTGTGGAGCGCTCTTGAAAGTATAATCTGACCTTCTGTGATATATCCCGTAAGGTCGGGAATTGGATGTGTTTTATCATCCTCTGGCATAGAGAGGATTGGTATCAGTGTAATAGAGCCCTTCTTTCCTTTTATTCTTCCTGCCCTTTCATATATGGTTGAAAGGTCTGTGTAAAGGTAACCTGGATAACCTCGCCTTCCAGGTATCTCTTTTCTTGCTGCTGCTACCTCTCTCAATGCTTCACAGTAATTTGTCATATCTGTTAGTATAACAAGCACATGCATATCTTTCTTAAACGCAAGGTATTCGGCAGCCGTGAATACAACCCGGGGGGTGGCTATTCTTGCAATTGCAGGGTCATCAGCAAGGTTCAGAAAGAGTACCGCCCTCTCAATTGCTCCTGTCCTCTTGAAATCGTCTATAAAAAAATGAGCCTCTTCAAATGTAATTCCCATAGCACCAAAGACAACAGCAAACTCTTCCTCTTTTCCGAGCACCTTTGCCTGTCTTGTAATCTGTGCAGCAAGTTTATTATGCGGCAGCCCCGAACCTGAAAAGAGGGGTAGTTTCTGACCCCTTACAAGTGGATTAAGTCCATCAATAGTGGAGATGCCTGTCTGAATAAACTCATTCGGATAGTTTCTTGCTGTTGGGTTTATTGGTGCACCACTTATATCCAATATTTCTTCTGGTATTATTGATGGTCCAGCATCAATAGGTGACCCCATTCCATCAAAAACCCTTCCGAGCATATCCATAGAAACACCAAGTTCTATTTCTCGACCAAGAAATCGAACCTTACTTTTATCTATATCAATACCGGATGTTCCTTCAAGAACCTGTATCAGTGCAGTACTTCTATTTACTTCAAGAACCTGCCCCTTTCTTTTGTCCCCATCGGGGAGGAATATCTCTACGAGTTCTCCGAATTTTATATCGTTTACTTTGTCAACAATGAGAAGTGGTCCTGAAATATTTGTTATTGTCAGATAGTCTTTATACATTCAACCTCCTAAGTATTTTTATTATAAGGATAAAGACAGTTTAATTAGTTTAATTTGTTTATAACTAATCAAACCAATTGAACATGTTAGATTATTTCTTGATAGACATGAAGCTCTCAATCTGCCGATAGCTCTTCTCATGCTTCTGTCTTTATCTCTTTTCTTGAAATAGATGTTAGTTCTTCATCTATATCCTTTATTATTTCTTCAATTTTTGCTATCTCTTGCTCAGGTATATATTTTGCTCTTGCTATTCTGTTCTTCACCCTCATCGTTTTTATTGCACTTATTGGAGTTCCTTCCCCAAGTGCTTCGTTTGTTCTTTCATAAAAATAGAGAATAATCTTTAGAAGTAAATACTGTTTTTTGAGTGAAGTATATGTGTCAACATCATGAAATGCATTTTGATGAAGGAAATCTTCACGTATGGCTCTCGAAACCTCGAGTATAAGTTGGTCATTTTCGCTTAAAGCATCGACCCCTACGAGTCTTACAATCTCCTGAAGTTCTGCTTCGTTCTGGAGTAAAGTCATTGCGGTTCGAACATTTTCAACAAAGTCTGTCTCGACATTTTCCCTGAAATAATTCTCAAGAGAATCGGAGTAGAGTGAATAACTGTTTAACCAGCTTATTGCGGGGAAATGCCTCATAGCTGCAAGTTTATCCTCAAGACTCCAGAATACCTTAACCACCCTTAATGTTGACTGCACTACAGGGTCAGAAAGGTCTCCTCCGGGAGGAGAGACAGCTCCTATGACCGAAAGCATTCCTTCTCGTTCATCGCTTCCGAGACAGATGACCCGGCCTGCTCTTTCATAAAAAGAAGCAATTCTTGCTCCAAGATAAGCAGGATATCCTTCTTCACCAGGCATCTCTTCAAGCCGTCCCGATATTTCTCTCATTGCTTCCGCCCATCTTGATGTGGAATCAGCCATAAGTGCTACACTAATTCCCATATCCCTGAAATATTCTGCAATGGTTATTCCTGTATATACAGATGCTTCCCTTGCTGCAACGGGCATATTGGAGGTGTTCGCAATGAGAACAGTCCTTTTCATAAGAGGTTCACCGCTCTTCGGGTCCTTCAGTTCGGGGAATTCTAAAAGTACATCTGTCATTTCATTTCCTCTTTCCCCACAGCCTATGTAAACAATAATTTCTGCGTCCGCCCATTTTGCAAGCTGGTGCTGGATAATGGTTTTTCCCGAGCCGAAGGGTCCGGGAACACAGGCGGTTCCCCCTTTACCAACAGGAAAGAATGTATCAAGCACCCGCTGGCCTGTAACAAGTGTTTCCATAGGAGAAAGTTTTTTCTTGAATGGCCGTGGAATCCTGACTGGCCAGACCTGTAACAGTTCTATTTCTTTCTTTTCATTACCATCCTTTATAACTACGATTCTCTCATCAACAGTAAAATCACCCTCTTTTATTTCCACGATTGTTCCACTTATATCGGGAGGGACCATTATCTTGATGGTTACCAGAGTTGTTTCTCTGACCGTTCCAAGAATATCTCCGCTAATTACTTTATCACCTTTTTTTCTGGTTGGTTTAAATCTCCATTTCTTTTTCCTGTCGAGACCCGGTATTGAGATTCCCCTGGTGATATAATCACCCGACATCTCTCTGATAATATTAAGAGGTCTCTGGGTTCCATCGAATATTGATTCAATGAGTCCTGGACCAAGTTCAACAGATAAAGGTGCACCAGTTCCATAGACAGGTTCACCAGGACCAATTCCTTCGGTATCCTCATAAACCTGAATGGATGCAAGGTCTTCTTTTAATTCTATTATCTCTCCCATCAATCTTTTTTCGCTCACATTCACAACATCATACATTTTGCAACCAAGCATTCCTTCAGCTACAACAAGCGGACCCGATACCCGTACTATCTTTCCTTTAATCATAGAATCTCCTCTCAGAGTCTACCACAGAGAACCCCATTAGAAAATCCTTTTCTAACGGGGCAGGCACAGATATATCCTCTGTGATTTTATTGAAGATAATTTCATAATTACTGAATCTTTTCTACTATCTCTTTTAATGCCTGTGCAACTTTATCAACTCCATTCTCCACATCTTCAGAGAATATTTTACTTTCTTTTTTAATCTCAGGTGAAAACACCTTAATAACCTGTGTTGGAGAACCGGAAAGACCAATCTTTTCCAGATCGGCGCCTATATCCTGAGATGATAGAACTGGGATTTCAATCTTTTTTGCTATTAATTTTCCTCTCAGAGTAGGTAATCTTGGAATATTGATATCTTTTATAACAGTTAAGAGTGCTGGCAGTGGTGTTTCAATTATTTCATACCCCTCTTCTGTCATCCTTTGCACCCTTACAGATGTTACATCAATTTTTTCTATTTTTTTTACATAGGTTATCTGGGGGATATTAAGTTGTCCTGCAAGTCCTGGACCAACCTGTGCTGTGTCTCCATCTATGGCTTGTTTCCCACAGATGATAAGGTCATAACTACCTAAATTTTTAATTGCCATAGATAAGGTATAAGAGGTAGCAAGTGTGTCTGCACCTGCGAATTCCTTTGCAGATAAGAGGTATGCTTTGTCCACACCCATTGCAATTACCTCTTTAAGTGCATCTTTCGTTTGTGGTGGTCCCATCGAGATAGCAATTACTTGACCGTCTCCTGAATTTTCTTTTATTTTCAAGGCTTCTTCAACAGCGTGAAGGTCAAATGGGTTTACAATGGATTCTACACCCTCCCTTATAAGGGTATTGGTTTCAGGGTCTATCTTAATTTCTGTTGTGTCAGGGACCTGCTTTATGCAAACGATAATTTTCATTTTTATCTTCTCTATTACACTGGAGCATGGAGTAGCAAGCTTCGCTACTCCTGCAAGTTCTGAGTGTTTAGGACTTCAAGTGCATTTCTTGCTGCCTCTCCTTCTGCTTCCTTTTTGTTTCCTCCTGTCCCTTTTCCAAGAACCTTTCCGTTTATTTTCACACTTACTTCAAAGAACTTGTTGTTTCCTTCCGCTCTCTCCTGGATTATTGAATATTTGGGGATGCCGGAACCTCTGGAGAGAGATAGTTCCTGAAGTCTTCCTTTAACATTCCAGCCTTCCATTTCTATCTTTTCGGGAATCATATTTCTCTCTACAAATCTCGCCGCGGTTTCATACCCAAAATCAAAAGATATTGCTCCAATGAGTGCCTCAACAGCTTCAGAAAGAATAGTTTCTTTTTCATCTCCACCTGTCTGTTTCTCACCTTTACCAAGTTTCAGAAGTCTGTTCAGCCCCCATTCTTTTGCTTTCTGAGAAAGAAATCTTGAATTTACAATAAACGCCCTTTGTTCTGTCATATCTCCCACTGAAAGTTGAGAATAATTTTTCATGATATAGAGACTTACTGCAAGTTCAAGAACTGCGTCTCCAAGAAATGCAAGTTTTTTATTGTTTACCACTTCTTCACAGGAGCTATGGGTCGTTGCTTCTTCAAATCTTGTTAATTTTTCGAGTTCAAACCCCAATTTTTGATTGAGTTGTTTCATCCTGTAAATTTCTTTAAAGCGAGTGTTACATTATGACCACCAAATCCAAACGAGTTAGAGATAGCAGCATTTATTGTCTTTTTTCTTGCTTGATTTGGGACATAATCAAGGTCGCAATCAGGGTCGGGAAATTCATAATTGATTGTCGGAGGAATAACACTATTCTCAATTGTCAGAATAGTTGCAATGAGTTCACTGGCTGAAGATGCTCCGAGCATATGGCCGAACATAGATTTATTGGAACTCACAGCTAATTTTTTTGAGCAGTCTCCAAAAAGGGATTTTATTGCTTTTGTCTCTATCTTATCGTTAAGTGGTGTAGAAGTACCATGAGCATTGATATAATCAATCTCATCCAGGTTGAGTTTTGCATTCTCTATCGCAGTTTTCATAGATAGTTCTGCTCCTTTTCCCTCCTCATCGGGTGCTGTTATATGGAACGCGTCGTCAGAGGCACCATATCCTGCAAGTTCACAGTAGATGTGTGCACCCCGTGTTTTTGCATGTTCCAATTCCTCGAGAACAATTATTCCAGCTCCCTCAGACATAACAAAACCATCTCTTTCTTTATCGAATGGTCTTGATGCTTTTTGGGGTTCATCATTTCTTGTGGACAGTGCTCTCATTACACAGAAACCTGCAAGAGCAAGTGGAGTGATTGTTGCTTCTGACCCACCTGTCAGGATAATATCTGCTCCTCCTGTTTTAATATTCAGAAAAGCCTCGCCGATGGCATGTCCTGCTGAGGCGCAGGCGGAAGAGACAGCAAAGTTCGGGCCCTTAAATCCGAATCTAATTGCAATAGCACCCGCAGCTGTATTCACAATCATTGATGGTATAAAGAAAGGGCTTACTCTTGATGGTCCCTTCTCGAGTAATCTGCGGTGCTGTTCCTCCCAGGTCGTAATTCCTCCTATACCGGATGCGATTATTACACCAATTTTTTTAATGTTTTCTTTCTCTGTCTCTATGCCCGAATCCTCGATTGCTTGTATCGCACAGGCTATAGCATATTGACAGAAAATGTCCGTTCTCCTCGCATCTTTTTTCTCAAGAAACGTAAGTGGGTCAAAACCCTTAATCTCACCGCCAATCTTTGATGAGAAAGCAGAAGCATCGAAGTGTGTAATAGGTGTTATTCCGCTTTTTCCAGCAGTAAGGTTTTCCCAGAATGTTTTTTTATCGTTTCCAACAGGTGTTAGGATTCCAATTCCCGTAATTACTGTTCTTCTATCCATTTGTTTTCCTTTTGGCTTTAATTTTTATTTTTTCTCCTCATCAAGTTTTTTTTCGAGATATTTCACAGCCTCCCCAACCTTTGTAAGTTTCTCCGCATCCTCATCGGAAATTTCAATATCAAATTTATCTTCAAATGCCATTATGAGTTCAACGGTGTCGAGTGAATCCGCTCCGAGATCCTCTATAAAACGAGCTTCTTCAGTTACAGCACTTTCTTCAACACCCAGTTGTTCACAGATTACCTTTTTAACTTCATCAAACCTTGACATTTAACCCTCCTTTTTTAGTTAGTAACTATTTAGCCACAAAGATACCAAAATTATTAAATAAATTTCTTTTTCCTGATACTGGTTTATAATTCTTATTCATCCTTTGTGACTTGGTGACAAAATTCTTACATAAGCAATCCACCGTCAACATTTATAACCTGGCCTGTGATGTATGAAGCATCTTCCGATGTCAGGAATGCAACAATATTTGCAATATCGGCAGGTTTACCTAATCGCTTGAGAGGAATCTGTTTTTGATATGTTTCCTTTACTTCATCGGGAAGAGAAAGGGTCATATCAGTTTCTATAAACCCTGGTGCTATTGCATTTGCCGTTATGTTTCTTTTAGCCACCTCCTTTGCTACACTTTTTGTAAAACCTATTATTCCAGCCTTTGACGCTGCATAGTTTGATTGACCAAAATTACCAGTAATTCCAATGATTGAGGAAATGTTAATAATTCTTCCCCATCTCTGGCTAATCATTGTTTTAAGGACTGTTTTTGTACAGTTAAAACATCCTGTAAGATTAACATTTATTACGCTTTGCCATTCCTCTGGTTTCATTCTCAGTAGTAACCCATCACGGGTTATTCCAGCATTATTGACCATTATATGGATTTTATTAAAATCGTCAAGCACTTTTTTTATTGTTTCCGAAACCTCGTTATAGCTTGATACATCAACTTTGTAAAATCTTGCCTTTACCTTATGCGTAGAAGAAATTTCCTTTGCACTTTGTTCGCCTTCATCTACAATATCCCATATTGCAATGTCTGTATCCAATGATGCAAGTTTAAGTCCAATTGCTTTTCCAATGCCTTTTGCACCACCAGTTATTATTGCCACTTTCATCTCTTCTCCCATTTTATATCAGTACTCTATCTTCTGTCGTCTGATTTTTGTTCTCTGACTTCCATCCTACATCATACATCTTATATCCCATATTCTCTTTCATTATTTAACTTCTTCCTTGAAGTTATTGAGAGAATCAGCATCATTAATACTGTGTGTAGTTGCATCCTTTATTGTTCTTTTGACAAGCCCTGATAGGATCTTTCCTGGACCTATCTCTATAAATGTGTTAACGCCTACTGTTTCTAATGTAAAAAGGGTTTTTACCCACTGAACTGGATTTAGAATTTGCTGGGTGATTGCATTTCTTATATCCCTTTCATTTTTAATAATGTCGCCCGTTACATTCATAACTATTGGTATCTTAGGATTGCGAAATTCCTGCTTTAAGAGAACTTTCTTAAATGGGACAAAGGCTTCTTCCATAAGTTTCGAGTGGAAAGCACCGCTTACTTTTAATTCTATTACTCTTCTGGCGCCTTTTTCTTTAGCTATTTCCATTGTTTTGTGAACCAGAGGTACCTCTCCCGTTATAACTGTTTGTGTCAGGGAATTATAGTTTGCTGGATTAATAACACCTTCTCCTTCAAGTCCTTTACAGATACTTTTGACATCTTCGGTTGACAGCCCAATGATGGCTGCCATCGTTCCCGGGGATTTTTCTCCTGCCCTGGACATAAGTTCTCCCCTCAGTCTTGTAAGATGGAGTGCATCAGCAAAGTTAATGGCTTCGCATGCGACGAGTGCAGTATATTCGCCAAGACTATGTCCTGCGACAATGTCAGGTTCTATAACGGGTCGGAGAATCGAATAGATAGCATAACTGTGAACAAGTATTGCAACCTGCGCGTTTTTTGACTCTCTTAGTTCCTCTTCCGGTCCTTCAAATGAAATCCTCTTGAGTTGTATACCGAGAACCTTTTCTGCATTGTTGTAAATTTCCTTCGCTTGCTCATAACTGTCATAGATGGTTTTTCCCATCCCAACATATTGCGCACCCTGACCCGGGAAAATAAAAGAAACCTTATTCATTTTTCTCCTCTGCCCCTGTCTCCTTTAATTTTTCGCTTATTATTTCATTTATTTTTTCTTTTGCATTTTTTTGTGCTGTCAGAATGGCGTTCTTTAAAGCCTTTGAACTTGACCTTCCGTGAGAAATGATGGTAATACCGTTGATACCAAGAAGAGCAGCTCCACCATACTCTTCATAGCTCATCTTATTGAAAAGCCCTTTAATTGCCGGACCGAAGAGGATTCCACCGATCTTATATCGCAGACTATCTTTTACGGCATTTTTGAGTGTACCTCCTATAATGCGGACCATACTCTCTCCGAATTTGAGTATTGCGTTTCCTACAAAACCATCCGTAACAACTACATCTGCTTTACCGTAGAGAATATCATTTCCTTCAACATTTCCTACGAAGTTTATTTTACTTTTTTCAAGAAGTGAAAATGCCTCATATGTTATATCTTTTCCTTTTGAGCTCTCTTTTCCAATACTCAGAAGTCCAACAGTTGGGTTTTCTTTGCCAATGATTTTTTCAAAATAGATGGAACCCATAATGGCGAACTGATAAAGATTTATTGCTTTACTGTCGGAAGTCGCCCCAACATCGAGAACAAGTGTACAACCTGACTCAGTAGGGAAAAATGTTGCAAGTGCAGGTCTTGCGACCCCCCTTAATCTCCCAAGTGTAAATATGGAAAAGGCAACTACAGCACCAGTATTTCCAGCACTGACAAATGCGTCAACCTCTTTATCTCTTAACAATTTTATACCTACTGCTATGGATGAATCCTTTTTTTTCCTGAATGCTTCTGATGGTTTTTCATAAGGTTCTATCACCTGAGAGGCATCAATGATGGCAAAATCTTTGTAAGGAGCATTTAATTGCTTAAAGCAGTCCTTGATGGCTTCCTCTCTACCAGTAAGTATCACTTTGATGTCACTTGCTTGGCTGACTGCTTCAATGGAAGCCTTTATATTCACAAGCGGTGCTTTATCACCACCCATAGCATCAATTGCAATACGTATCATTTCTCTTTAATTTTAATTATTTCTTTACCTTTATAGTATCCACAATTCGGACATATCCTGTGGGAAAGTTTTAAGCTATGACAATGTGGACATTTAATCAGTCCTGGAAAAGATAGTTTCCAGTGTGTTCTTCTTTTTCTACCTCTTGTTTTTGATTGCTTCTGTTTTGGTAATGCCACAAGCCCTCCTATTTCTTTTCAAGAAGTTTTTCCAGAGGTTTCCACCTCGGGTCAATTTTCTCTCTTTTGCAATTACACTTTTTTACATTTAGATTCGTTCCGTAAATAGGGCATAAACCTTTACAGTCATCTCTGCAGAGCGGTTTTATTGGAATGGATAGGTTAACCGAATCGTATAGTATTGGCGCTAAATTGATTATATCATTTTTATAATATTCTGTCAGGACTTCAGTGATTGATAGATTCTCTTTTTCACCATTGTCAGATGTTTTCTTTGGGATAAAATAAGCGGCCAAATTAACCTTTCCAGCAAGTATAAATCTTCCAAAGCATCTTGCACATTCCAATACAAGGAGGAAAGAGATTTGACCCTGTAGGAAAACCTTGGTCCCATTTCGCTTCAAGGTAAGAGCACATTCTATTGTTTTATCAACTGTGTGAGCCGCGATGCCAAGCTCTTCAGGTTTCAAGAAGAGGTGAAATTCGTTTTCACCTTCCTTTAATGAATGTATGTTCCACTTTAATGAGTTCTGCTTCATTTTATTACTGCTTTTAGTTTTTTAGTGAGAAGAGGGACAACCTCAAAGAGGTCACCGACAATGCCGTAATCACAAACGTTAAAGACTGGTGCATTAGAATCCTTGTTTATTGCAACAATTACCTCTGATGATTGCATTCCAGCAAGATGTTGAACCGAACCTGAGATGCCAATAGCAATGTAGAGTTGAGGAGAGACAGTCTTTCCTGTCTGTCCAACCTGATGCGAAAATGGGATCCATCCTTCATCTACCACAGGCCTTGATGCACCAACAGCACCATGAAGAACATCTGCGAGTGATTGAATAATCTTGAAATTTTCTGGGGAACCTAATCCTCTTCCTCCTGATACGATAATATCTGCATCTGTCAGCTTAACCCGCTGAGAAAGGTCTTCCACGAATTCAATGAATTTACTTTTTGTGTTCAAGATTTCCTTAGAGAAATTTTTCCTGATTATTTCACCTCTTCTTGATTTATCGAAGGGAAGTTCTTTCATTACCTTATGACGAACTGTTGCCATCTGAGGTCTTGTATTTGGAGTGATAATAGTTGCCATTATGTTTCCTCCAAACGCGGGTCTTGTCTGTATTAACTTTTTGTCCTCTTTATCTATATCCAGTCCTGTACAGTCTGCGGTCAGTCCAGTAGAAAGTCCGACAGCAAGTCTTCCAAAAAGTGAGCGGCCGATTGTGGTTGAACCTGCTAAAATAATCTCCGGTTTACATTCAAGAACCAGTTCTTTCAAAACATTTGCATAAGGTTCAGGTCGGTAGTTTGCGAGTTCTGGCTCATCGGCAAGGATAACGTTGTCTGCACCTTTTTGTATTAACTTCTCTGCTTCTTCTGCAATATTATGTCCAAGAAGGGCTGCTGTAAGATTACAATCTAACTTGTCAGCGAGTTCCCTTCCTTTACCGAGTAATTCGTAAGCGACAGGTTCAACCTTTCCTCTTCTCTGTTCAGAAAATACCCAGACTCCTTTGTAGTCTTCAAGTTTGAAGGCAACCCTCTCTTCCTTCTCAATAACTATTGCTCCTTCCTCGCAGATTGATACGCAGACACCACAGAGAGTACAGAGTGTCTCGTCTATTAATATTTTTTCATTTTCCTCTTTTATTGCACCTACAGGGCAGGAATCGATACAAATACCACAAATAGTGCAATATTCTTCAATTATACTGATCGGCAGGCTGTTACTTTTGGGTTCTTGATTCATTGTTCTTCCTTTAAGATATCCGTTCCCACAGCTTTTTTTATTATTTCTCTTAATCTTTTGTATGCAAATCCCTTGCTTTTGCCCTTTCCAGGAATGGGAATGATGCTTGGCATTGGTTTAAGCGAGAGTTTCAGGAATAGTTCTTCTATTCCTTCTATACTATCTTCTCCAATGAGAACAACAGAATAACCTTTATTCACAATACTTAAAAGAATTTCTTTAACATTCGTTTGAGTCACAGGGTATATATCCACGCCCACCATCTTTAAGGGTTCAATAATGTCCTGTTCCCCAATAGCGGCTATCTTACCTCTCATTACTTGAATTAATTAAAGGTTATTGGAATTCTTTCTCTGATTTCATCTTCAGGTAGCTGGTTGAGTTTTCCAACAAGGATCATCTTTATTATATTAAGGTCCTGGTCTCTTGATACAAAATAGGCTGCAACAGGTTCAACGCCAAAGGTGACATATCGGGAAAGTCTCATATACTTCATAATGTAATTTTCGCTTTCTCTATCCAGATTAGAAAAGGAACCATCTTCAATGATTTTTCTAACCCCAACCTCAATAAGATGGTTATAGGGGGTATTGCGAAAATATGAAGGTAAAGATTCGAGGGTGTCACCAATTAAAGTCAAGAGAAAGTTTATTGTAATATTTCCTCCATCAATCAACGCTTCTTCTAAATTGTCCTTAGTATCAAAATATTTTACTCTCAGAAAAGTTGATATGTTGGTCAAGTCAATTTTCATTCTGATATAGTTTGTGAGAAACGGTACAGCAGTTTTTTTTGCTAAAAAAAGAAGGTGATTGTATTCCATAGCATCAATAAGAAATTCCATAGTTTTGAGGTTTTTATTGAGATAATGGTGTGCAAGTGCCTCTCCGATGACTTCCCTCATAAACTCTGGCAGGAGATTAAAGTTATCTGTCTCAAATGCTGATTTCATTACTTTCTTAGGAACCGTTCCGAAATCGGTCAGGATTTCTGATGTGTTCATTTCACTGAGCCTTCCCTTAAGCAGTACCTTTATATTATGAAAATCGTAAGGGGTTCTGAATAGATGTTTAACCTCCAAATCAAATATCAATCTGTTCATAAGTTCAAATGAGACCATTTTCTCTATGTTAACAAGTTCTTTATATTTACCTGGTTCTTTCATCTCTCCTATTGTATCATCGTAAGCAGTGTCTTCAAGGTAGATAAGTGCATCATTGACAGATGAGCTGCTAACCATTTTGTCGACCTTTGATGAAGAAAGGAGTTTGGTTTCTAACGCCCTTATTCTTCCAGTGGAATATGCATATCTGACATCAGACTTAAATTCAACTATAGTATCCAAGGTTTATCTCCATTTTCTCGCTTTTACTTTGGAGTAGCAAGACTTGTCTTGCGCCATCAAGCGCAGAGCAAGCTCTGCTACTCCTGTAAATCATGGATCTTTGATCTAATGTTTTGAATCTTATATATAGTTGTATATTATATTTCATCAGTGATCATCCGAAGATGTATCTTTTTAACCAAAGAGTGTTTTTGCAAGTTTGCTTTCGAGTTGTTCCTTTATTCTACCAAGGACTGTATCCATTGTTGCATTAAATTCGTATTTTTCCTTCCTCAGGATGCATCCGCCTTCAAAACCACCTTTTTCAAATGTTACATTTTCTTTGAAATTAAGTTTCTCAAGGATTTCTTTAAAAATCCCTTCACCGAATTTTTTAACATCTGCTTCCGCTAAAATAAAGGAGAAATTATCGCCTGTTGCCTCTTCTTTAATCATTCTGGATATAAAAGTAATGTATTCTTCCTTCCTTAGTGATAGGAGCCTCTTTTTGGCTTCATCGAAGACCGAATCAATGATTTTTCTTTTTTCTTGAAGAAGGTTCACCCTGCTTGCCATTCTCGCTTCTGAGAGTCTTCTTTCCAATTCTCTCCTCTTGACATCCTCTGAAATATTTTTTGTCTCCTGTTCAATATCTTTTGTTCTCTTTTCTGCTTGTTTGAGTATTTCAGATACCCTGTTTTTTGCTTCTTTAATGATTTTTTCTGCATCGCTTTTTGCATCGCTTAATATTTTTGCTCTAATTTTAGTATCAGTCAAATTAACTCCTTCTTAGTTGATGTTACAAGTTTTTGAATTAATTATACATAATCAGTAAACCCCGTCATTCTGAGGGAGTCTGCTTTAGCAGACGACCGAAGAATCTCAAAAAATGGTGGATAAAGAGATTCTTCCATAGTCAATAAGCTGGGTTTACTCAGAATGACAGTCTTTTTTAGTAATGTAACGTGGTTCACTGATTATTTTCTATACTTTAGCTAATAAGAAAATGGTTATAATCAATCCCAAAACGGCATATGTTTCTACCATTACTGCGTACATTACTCCTTTCATTGCCTGGTCAGCCCTTTTTGCGACCAAGTTTGCGCCTGCCGCACAAACTTTGCCCTGGTGAATTGCTGAGAGAAGACCTGCGAATGCAATTGGTAGACACGCAAACAGGACTCGCCAGCCACCAATAATGGATAGATCAGGGGTAATCTTTCCCATTGCAAGCATTGCTGCAAGAAAACCGTAGAAACCCTGCGTGCCAGGAAGAACAACAAGTATGAAAAGGCTTCCAAATTTTTCCGGGTCTTCACTGAGTACACCCGCTGATTGTTGACCAACAATCCCGATGCCTATTGCAGAGCCAATTCCAGCAAGGAATGCTGCCATTGCACTACCAGCGATTGCAATTCCTACTCCATCCATAAAACCTCCTTTTTA
>SOKM01000271.1 GCA_004375785.1 Candidatus Cloacimonadota bacterium
GGAGGAAATATGAATATTTACAAAGTTGGTAGTTTTTATTTTCTTATTATTTTCAGTTTACTTGGTCTCATTTCAAATGGCTGTTTCTTCGGGACATTCCAGACAGCAGAAACTCTGGGGGCAGGAAATGTTGGAAGCACTGCATATGTTATGGTCCCCACTTATGGTTTATTAGACACGTCAGTTACGGGAGAAGAGTTTCTCGAGAGCGTAAGTGCAGGTGGATTTTTCCAGATAGGTGCAACAGACAATTTTGATGTTGGGCTTATTTTAAGTACAGCAGGGATAGGAGCTCAGGGAAAACTTAGATTCACCCCTGGCACTCGTAAGTCAAGTAGAACTAAATCCGGAAGAACCCGTTCATCTGGAAGAAGACGTAGAAGAGGACGGTCCAGCAATCCATTTGACGTAGCAACAGTCATCACTGTTAATTATAATCTATGGACAGGGGGGCTTCTTCCAAAGTTCGACCTTATCGGAAGTATTAGATTTAATGAGTTTTTCTCGCTATACGGAGGAGGACAATTATTCTACATTGCAAATTTGGATTTGGATGAATCTCAATTTAATACAAAAATGAACAAAGAGGTGTATCTTGGTATTAACGTTCGGAGAAGTGAAAAGATTACTCCAGGATTGGATTGGATTCCGAGTTCACTCTATATTGAATTTGGCTATCCACTCGACCTCGAAGAAAAAGCCATTCTGTTCGGTATAGGAATTGGTGGTGCAAATCTCCCTGCTCTCTTTGGCAGCTGCCTTGGAGCAATGGGAGATTGATTCAAAGGAGAGAAAATGGATGTTTGGAAATTCTTTAAGGCAGTTTTCCAAAGAACGAATAAGAACTGGAAACTTATTCTTGTGGAATTTGTCTCAACCCTTATTATGGTCCCTATCATTCTATTAGGAATAATCATTCCCGTAATATTGATTGTAATTCCTGCTGCAACAAGTGGTTATGAGGTAGAGGATTTTATTCCTTTTATTGTGCATAACCTGGTATTTATACTTGTTGGTTTTCTTATCTTTCTTATCTTCCTTCTTGCTTCCCTTGTCTTATGGGCATTCGTTTCTGGTGGAGTAAGGGCTTCTCTGCTTGAAAACATCCTGAAAGAGAAAAAATTTGAGTTTAATACTTTTATAGCGAATGGTAAAAAATTCTTTGGAAGAATTGTCGGACTCTGGGCTTTAACAGGACTTATCTTCTTTGCAATATTTATTATCCTTGGAGGACTTGGTACTTTGATATTCTTTCTATGCTTTAGCCTCTACGAAACCTCTGAAGTCGGTGCCATTCTTATAGGAGTGCTGTCAGGTTTTATTATCTTCATTGTTTACTTTGTTACTGCGTTCCTCCTGGGGGTATTCTTAACCATTGCAAATACATATCTTATTGTTGAAGATGCAGAAGTGATTCCTTCTATGAAAGGTAGTATACGTTTTATAAAAAAATATCCTGGACACACCTTTCTTGTGGTCCTTTTCCTCTTTCTAATTGCTTTCGGCGTCGCCTTTGCTTACAACCTTATTACAATACCTGTAACAATGATTCCATATGTGGGAGCAATGTTTAGCTTTATTTTAGCGCCTGTCCAGATGGGAATAAATCTATATCTTGCTCTCTTTTCAATAACCGCTTACTTTATACTCTATTTGTGGAAAAAGGAAAAGATATCTTCGGATTTTCAAACCTCCACGGTTCCTGAAAAGACGATGTGAGTCTTTGCTAAAAGATAAGGGATTAATTTACTCTTTGTTTCTGTAAAAAAAACCTTAATGCTTTCCCCTGATTTTGGTATTACATAAACAGGTGAATTAACCATTTTTCCCCTGTATGCTACAGCAGAGGAAGCAGCGGCACCAGTTCCACAGGAAAGCGTTTCGGTCTCTATTCCCCGTTCATATGTCCGAACAGTTAATCTATTCTTTTCATCTTTTCTAACGAAATTGACATTCGTTCCCTGAGGGCCAAATATTTTGAGATTTCTTACCCTTTTGCCTATTGTTAAAACATCGATTTTTTCAATATTTTCTGTAAAAATAACAATGTGTGGAACCCCCACCTTAAGGAAAAAGCAATCGGATGGTTTCCCTTCTATTTTGAGTCTTATTTTTCTTTTGAACTCACAAGGGGGTAATTCTACTTTTACAAAATTGGCTTTTAAGATTTCTACGTTATGGGTGGATGATTTTGACCTAAAGGAAAACTTACGGGACACAAAACCCTTTGAGTATACATAAAGTGCAGCACATCTTGCTCCATTCCCACACATCTCAGCTTCACCACCGTCTGCATTGTAATACCTCATCAGAAACGGAAAATTATAGTCCTTTTCCAATATCAATATTCCATCGGCACCTACACCTTTCTTTCTCGAGCAGAGCTTTCTTTTTACCCGCTTTGTAAGATAGGAAATGTTTCCTTTCCTGTTGTCAATCAGGATAAAATCATTCCCTGAACCCTCTACTTTTGTAAAGTTGAACTTCATTTTTGCGCAGTGCTCTTCTTCTCTCGCCTCTGTTCAAATACTATATAAAGGGTTGGTATAAAGACAAGGGTAAGGAAGGTTGAAACAAGGAGTCCACCTATGACAGCACGTGCCATCGGTGCCCTGAGTTCATTACCAGAACCGAGCCCGAGTGCCATAGGAATAAGCCCAAAACTGGTCGTCATAGCAGTCATTAGAATAGGTCTGAGTCTGACCCTGCCTGCTTCGATAACTGCTTCAAATAGAGGAATCCGCTGTTTCCTGCGAAGTTGGTTCGTGTAGTCAATGTAGACAATTGCATTATTTACGACGATGCCACCAAGAAGGAGTACCCCTATGAGACTCTGCATATTTATCGTCGTGCCGGTAAAGAAAAGCATCCATAGAACGCCGATTAACGCAAGAGGGACGGTAAACATAATAATAAATGGTTCCTTGAACGATTCGAACTGTCCGACCATAATCATATAAACAAGGACAAGTGCAAGTAAAATAACGAAACGCAAATCATTGAAAGATCTTTGCATTTCCTCAAAGCCACCACTCAATTCGAGTTCGAAATCAACTGGTACCCGAGTCTCATCAAGAATCTTCTGAACATCTCTTGCAATACTTCCCTGGTCTCTTCCCTCAATGTTCCCACTTATCGATACGATACGGAGATTGTCCTCATGTTCGATAACCACCGGTCCAACGGCAATAGTATCCTTGACAAAATTTCGCAAAGGTACATCTCCATCTGGAGTAGTAATGGTCATTGCCCTTATTTTATGCAGATTATTTCGATACTTTTTATCGGTCATTATTCTAATATCGTATTCATTTCCCTCTTCACGAAATTGGGTTGTCACAATACCTTCTATGCGAGAGCGCAGCACAGTTCCAATTTGAAGTGGAGTAAGGCCAAACTGGGCTGCCTTTTGACGGTCAATTATCAGCCGGTACTCGGGCTTTCCCTCACCAAGACTTGATTTAAGGTCAACGAGTCCCTCTACACCATTGAGTTTTCGCAATAATTCCTCTGTCAATAAACGCGCTTTGTCAATGTCATATCCGATAATCTTGACAACAATTGGTTTTCCGCCAAAGAATTCCTCCATTCCTCCTCCGCTGAAGTAAACCTTGAGACCGGGAATATTGCTAACCTTTGGCCGAAGGTCACGCATAATGTCCTTATCCGAGCGTTTACGATTTTCACGGTCAACAAGTTCCATATGAATCTGAGCTGAATGAGGTCCGCTTGTTCCCATAAATAGTGCCATAATACCCTTCCCAGAACCAATAGATGTTGCTAAAATATCTACTTCAGGAACCTCTCTTAGAATTATCTCTTCCAGTTGAGTTATTGCCTTATCCGTTGTTTCTAAATTAGTTCCTACCGGCATCTCTGCTTTAATAATAATCTCACCCTCATCTGTCTCCGGGCTCATCTCGGTTCCAATGAATGGCACAAGAAAGAGACTAACGATAAATACTCCCAATGTACTTAAAATAACTGTTTTTCTGTGCTGTAATGCCCAGCCAATAATCCCTGTATACCTCTGCTCTATTTTCGTGTAAAAACCACTGAAACGCTGAGCCAACCCTTTTCCCCGTTCATATCTTTTTATTTTTAAAAACCGCGATGAAAGCATAGGCACAATCGTTAGTGCCACAATAAGAGATGAAATAAGTGCAAATGTTACGGTGAGAGCAAGTTCTCTAAAGAAAAACGAGACGAATCCACTGACAAGAAGCAGAGGTAGAAAGACCGCAACGGTTGTCAGCGTTGATGCTGAAATTGCCATTCCAACCTCTTGTGTCCCTGCGCTTGCCGCTGCTCTGGCTTCTTTCCCTTGCTTTCTTTGTCTGAATATTGCTTCAAAAACAACAATTGCTGAATCAAGTACCATTCCAATCGCTACCGTCAACCCCCCAAGTGAAATAGTGTTAAGACTCATCCCGGCAATATACATAAGAAACAGAGCGAAGAAAATGGTTATAGGGATAGTTACTGCAACATAGAGTGTAGAGCGAAAATTCCCGAAAAAAAGGAAGAGAATAAAGATAGCAAGGAATGCTCCAATAATGAGGGTGTTGAGCGTACTTCTTACTGATTTTGTAATAAAATCAGCTTGATTAAATATAATGTCAATCTTCACACCAGGCGGTAATTCTTTTCCTATCCTATCCAGTTTTTTAATTACGTTATTACTCACTGCAACTGTATTGGCATCGGCTCTTTTCTGCACAAATCCCCAGATTGACTGAACACCATTTGTTCTTGAAATAGATGTTTGCTCTGCAGATTGCGAACTTATATCTGCAATGTGTGAAAGAAGGATTGGTATCCCATTTTTGTATCCAATAACAGTTTTTTCAATATCATCAATATCCCTGTACTGTCCCACAGTCCGAAGAATATAAACCCTCTGCCCGTCTTCGACATTACCAAGGGGGTAGTTTACGTTCTGCATCCTCAAAATTCCCATAATCTGCTCAGGGGTGATACCGGTCCCTTTTAATTTGAGAGGGTCCAGTTTTATCTGAACTTCTTTTATTTCCTCGCCCATATTAAATGAACTGGCTACACCACCCACTCGCTGAAGTTTATCAGAAATCTCATCTGCAATTTTATTCAATTCAAGTTGGTCAATCTCTCCCAGAATGTTATACATAATGACTGGCTGCTGGGAAATGTCAAATTTGAAAATTAATGGATTTTCAGCAGCATCAGGGAAAAAGGGCATTGCAATTCCCAATTTATCTCTTACATCATTCGCAGCTGCATCAAGGTCGGTTCCCCACTCAAAGTTAAGCATTATCATTGAGGTATTCTCCGAAGTAGTGGATGTTATTTTATCCAGATTGTTTACCGTACCTAAAAGCCTTTCGAGAGCCTCGGTTATTTCTGTCTCTATCTCCTCGGGACCTGCGCCAGGATAACCCGTCATAACCATAATCATTGGAAAGCTCATATTCGGGAACAGGTCAACCGGTAATTTGGTAAGGGAAATAAACCCAAAGATAATAAATGCTAAGAAAAGCATTGAAACAGCTAAAGGTCTGTTTATAGATACATCCGTAATCTTCATGGTGTGCTCCTATTACAATTATTCATTCCCTAATTTATGGCTTTCTTACAATGGGATTTACCTTCTCACCACCAGAAAGTCGTTCCTGACCAATAACTACAATCTTCTCACCCATCTCTAAACCCTCAATAATTTCTATATTATCATTCCCTCTAACACCCACAGATACCTCTCTTCGTTCTGCAATGCTATCATTTACAACGAAGATAAATCCTTTTAAGTAAGCATCCTTCGGAATCATAAGGACTCCGGTTTTCTCTCCAAGATTGATCCGAACTCTTGCAGTCATTCCAGGCTTTAATTTTCTCTCAGGATTGTCAATTATTGCTTTTACACTTACAGTACGAGTTCCTTCATCAATAACAGGACTTATCTCCGTAACCTTTGCTTTAAATGTTTCCCCTGGCAAACCATCATTTTCAACAAAAACGTTGCTGCTTTTGCTGATGCAATCTATGTCAGTCTCTGCAATATTAAATGATACCTTTACAAGAGAATAATCCACCACCTCTGCTACTGCTGTTTGAGGTGAGACCATTGAGCCGACATCAACCATTATTGCTGAAATATTTCCGGAAATAGGTGATTTAATAAACCCTTCTTCGTACTTAAAACCTATTGATTCGTTTCTAACTGCCATTATCCTGCTATTTTTATAAACATGCGAACCTTCTTGTACCATTATGCGTGTAATCCGTCCCATTGTTTCTGGAAAAACTTCGGCTCTTTTTTTTGCCTTTATCGTTCCTAATACCTCGCATGAACTTATGACATCTCCTTTGATTACCTCTGTTACTTCAACTGGAAGGGGACGTTCTTTAGTCTCATTCCTTTGTGCCCCTCTTGAACACTGCATCCTGAGAAATACCAGAGCGAGCATAACGATAATTATTATAACGATAATTATAACTTTGCGCATTTATTCCTCCTTGCCGATTGCTTTGTACAAAGCAGCTCGTGCAGAATGATAATTTTTCAATGCTTCAAGATAGATTGTCTTTGCCTGTGTCTGAACAAGTTGAGTATCCAGATATTCAAGATTGGTAACAAGACCATTTCTATACCTTTTTTCAATTATTTCAAATGCCTTTTTTGCCTGACTTACATTTTCACGTGCGGCAGCAATTCCTTGTTTTGCTGTTTGAAGGTTCATATACGCCTGTTTCACTTCAACGGTTATGGCTTTTTCAAGATTTTCCTTCGCCAATTCCACTTCTCTCAGTACCAGCAATGCCTCCTCGTACTGATACCGCGTTTTAAGTCCCGAGAATATGGGAAATTGGAAGCCAACATTGAATGTGAGATTTGTACCCCAGTCGTCTCCGCCAAAGCTAAATGGTTTTTTGCGTTCATACGTTGCACCAGCAACAAGCGCTGGGAACATTGCCTTCCCAGCAATACCGCGAGCCCGATCAGCAATTCTCTCAAAATTCTTGAGATTTTTTAACTCAATTCTATTCTCACGCGCTTCATTAATCAATTCATCGACATCGTAAACCTCCTCAACCACCTTCAAATCACCAGAGAGCTCAAACTCGACATCCAATTCCAAGCCTAAAAGCAATTTAAATCCTTCTTTCGCCAGGTTCAGTCCATTTTCTAACTCAATCACCTGCTGCAGCAAATTAGCCACCTGGACCTGAGAGCGGAGCAGCTCAAATTGTGGCACAAGGCCCGCCTTGTACCGTTTCCTAACTGCTTCCTCATGCCTTTTTAACTGTGTGAGGCTTTCCCTGGAAAGCCCTACCATCTCTTCAAGAATCAAAAGCCCGTAAAATGCATCGGTGATGGTATATCGAACTTCTTGCTGTTTTCGTCTCAAAGTGAGCTCGGCAATCTCTGTTTGTATTTCTGTAATCTTGTAAGCATTGTATAGTTTTCCCCAGGCAAAGAGAACTTGCTGCAGTGAAACTGAAACACTATAATTCCTGTGCTGTCCCATCGGTATCGGCATGCCATCGAACTCAAAGACAGGGACGTCGCTGATGTACGCAAAATATCCATTTATTGAAAGCGACGGATAGTATGCGGAGAGCGCTTCTCCAATATGAGTCTTTGACTTTTCCAAATTTATTGTTAATTGTTCTATTCCAGGATTGTTTCTCAATCCATAATCTACTGATTTGTCAAGAGTAAAATGGAGGGTATCACCTGCAGTAATACTTATAAGACAGAAAAAGAGAATTATGTGCATTGCGCCTCCCTAAATTTTGGCACCTTTACGTCATTCAATTTTTTCATCGTATCTTAAAATTCACACCTATGCCATTCTCCCAGATTTTTTCATCTTTATCAAAATAACCGTATTTATAAATGTTTGAACTTGCTATGTAGTTGTAGCGGGTTACAAACTCCAGTCCAATAAAGCGATTTACTTTTAATCGCACTGTCACCCCCCCTACAAAACCAATATCTTTTTCATTCATCTTCCCACCGTCAGAAATAACAACCACCTCGCCATCAGAGAACCCCTTCCAGAGATAGAGTCCAAAACCTGTCTCCATTGAGAGAGTAAACCAGTGTATATCCATAAAAGGCAAAAGATCAAAGCTCGTGCAGAGCGTAATCGGAATATATTCAAAATCATAAGATACCGACTCAACAGGCGCATCATATCTAATCTTGCTCCCTCGAAGTTTCAATCCAATGTGTGGGAGAAAACCGGTTATTCCAACCTCACCACCGAGACTCCACTCTCCTTTCGAATCCTCATCATCCATATAGAGCAAATATGAGGAGTAATAAGGACCAAGAGAAATATTTATCTTCGCTTCCACACGGTTGAGAAGGCTCAGCACAAATACGATACAAAAAAAGATTCGCAACATCCTATCTCCCTTTTTTTCTTCTCTTTATTTATTCTACTCAAACTCTCATTCCTGCGTCAGCTATACTCAAAAATCAAGACCTTATTGAAGTGATTAACTGTCACTTCCAGAGTTAAAAAAATAATGATACACTATAGTATAAAAGTATCTATTTTGCAAGTTTAAAATAAATCTTTGACAGTTCATTCCTCATTTTTTTCCTCGACAAATAATCGGTTTTATATTATATTAATAATTAGACAACATTGAAAAAAAGGAGGTATTATGGCAGTTGTAGAAGTTACTGTTGTCCCTCTGGGAACTGGAACGCCGAGTCTCAGCTCTTATGTAGCTGAATGTGAAACTGTTCTAAACAGATACAAGAATTTAAAATATACATTGACACCTATGTCAACTGTGATTGAGGGTGATTTAGATGTTATTCTTGAAGCAATCAGAGAGATGCACGAAGTTCCTTTTAAATTAGGTGTCAAAAGAGTATCAACACACATAAACATTGACGACCGAAGGGATAAAAAACTTACTATGGAAGGAAAGATTGAAGCGGTAGAGAAGAAGCTACAACAGCGGGACCTGTAAAAAAAAAGCAAGAACGAATTTCTATAATGAAAATCTTTCTGCTTCGAATTTTCCGGGTTTCATGTATTCAATTTCTTGAATGGCAATCTCCAATAATGCAAAATCTGGGTCCTCTGAATCCTTCCAGACATCCTTAAAGAAAGGAATATTATCTGCCAATAGTTTTTTCGTTCCATTATCTTGAACTATATTAGCTGCTCCAGCACCCCTTATATAGCCTCTACTTTCATTCTCCTCCAGCATAAGACAAAATTCAATATTATTATTGTCCTTGAGCTGCTTTATCTTCGCATCGTTTGCACCCGTTGCAATCCAGAATTTGTCGTTAAAATAAATGAGTGTTACTGGTCTTACTCTCGCTTTTTTCCCATCACAGGTTGCCAGAAATATTGATTGTACATCCTTGAAATGATTCCATACTTCATTCTTTAGATTTTCATTTTTCCCATTCATAACATTTCCTCCTTCTAAAAAGTTTAAAAGCTTGCCATGAGGGTAGTCGAAGGGTTTATCCCTGCCCCCATTCTTACATTCTCATTCTCTTCATCGCTCTTCTAAGGTGGAGACGGTCATAAATGTCTCTTTACTCCTTCTCCGACAGTCTCAAATCTATAGCCTTTCTTTTTCAAGGAAGATATAAGTTTTTCTAAAAAATTCTTAAACTCTACCTTGTCGTTCCCTATTGAGCCAAGATGGAGTAAAAGGATAAAGCCTCTTTTATCTTCTATGTTTAGGAAACTATCCAGTCTTGCCTGATAAACCTTTACGCCTTTCCAATCAATAAAGTCATAGCTCCACCTGATATGGATATATCCAAGCCTTGATGCCCATCTTCTGATTTCTGGATTTTCTTCCCCATAAGGGGCTCTCCATAAAAGTGGCATTTGTTCTCCACTAATATCAACCAGTAAGTTCTCTGTTCTATAAAGTTGTCCAAATAAAAATTCGGGCGAAAGCCTCCCTAAAGTATTTTGCATTCTGTTTAAGGCAAATGTTGTTAGATGGGGATGGGTATGGGTATGATTCCCTATTTCATGTGCATCTTTTAGAATCTTCATTGCATCTTCAGGATAACTCTGCAAGAAATTACCTGTAAGAAAAAAAGTTGCCTTTATTCCTTCTTTTTTCAAAATTTCAAGGATTAAATGGGTTCTATCAGAATGGCTCCCTCCATCGAATGTAGGATATACAACCTTTTCTTTATCAGGAAACCGTTCTATATTTTGTGAATGTAAATAAATATCAAATAATTTCATTTCAGGCGTTCTAAGGATAATAATTTTAGTTTCAATAATTACCGGTTTTCTTAACAGTATGAGCATAAGGCTGAAAAATAAAATGATTGAGAAAACAAAGACTACCCTGAAGGCAGGGTATGAGAGGGGTTTTAAATTTATATCCTTCTTTTTAAATAACTCGCATATAAAAAGATAGGCACATCTTCTTGAACAGAAGAGATGATGAAATCTTTTATAAGTGCATTCAGAACATATATATTCTTTACATCTAAAACACCTTCTCGATGTCTTTATCTCTGGGTGGTTTTTACATCTTCCCTTTTTTCTTTTTTTCATTTAAACTTTAATGATGGGGCAGTTTTCTATCGGTTCTCCATCAGGGAAATCAGAATGACTACATCTTCCTGCCTTCAGGCAATAAATCTTTTTGCCTGGACCAGGCCATCTTTCCTGAACACTCAGGATTAAAAAATCATTGGGGTTCTCTTCAATGAAAAGTCGATATGGAAATTTTTTACTCTCTTGTTTATACAAGAGCCAGCGTAGATTTTGATTATTATTTGTCATTTTAATCTTGAATCTGGTAAATAGCAGTTCGTCAGGTTAGAAAATTTATTCCTTCTGTTTCTCATAGTTTTAACTATACCAGAGGGAAGGCATTTTTGCAAGTTTTTTCTCTTTAATTTCCACTCAAACCAAAAGTTTAAAAGCTTGCCCATCAGTCATTAGTCTGTCAGTCAAAACTTTGTTTAAATTTTTCAAAGGAAGTGATGGATAAAATTAAAATGTTGTAAAAGTTTATCCCTGCCCCCAAACTCCAAACTAAAATGACAAAACTTTTATAAACTATTTTATAATTAGTATCTTCTCTGTTTTTGAAATATTACCAGATTTAAGGTGGCAAAAATATGTCCCAGCAGGAAGGTCATTATTAATAGGCCAATCGAATGTATATTGTCCAGGTGTTGTGTAGCAATCTACTAATGTCCTGACTTTCTTCCCTGCTAAGTCATATAGACTTACAGAAATTTGACTTGCCTTTGGAATTGAATAGAGAATTTTTATATGTGAGAAAGCTATATTTGGAAAACAGCATAAAGAAAGCTCATTTTCATCTATTAAAGAACCCTTCACAAATTCCTCTTCAATATTGGTTTGATACTCTGATAGCCATATATCGAAGCCGCCATAGCCTCCGGGCCATCCGTATGCCGCAAAATATAGTTTCATCCCATTACTTGAAATATTAGCACCAGCTTCTGATGAGGAAGTATTTATATTGGGACCCAGGTTAGTTGGAGACTGCCACACACCGCTGATATTTTCTGATTGCCATATATCAAATTCACCATATCCCCCGGCTCTAGTAGAAGCAAAATAGAGTTTAAGACCATCGTTAGATATACACGGAGTAAGGTCATTATCAGGAGAATTGATACTGTCTCCTAAGTTTACTGGAAGCATCCAGGAATCGCCGCTACTTTCAGCAAACCAGATGTCCGTCCAACCATAACCACCGGGACGGTCTGAGACGAAAAAGAGTTTTGAACCATCAGTAGAGACACTCGGACAACCCTCATTATCTGCTGTGTTAATATTTGGTCCCAGATTCACCGCAGGCTGCCAAACTCCTCCAACATATTCTGAAACATAAATATCAGAAACCCCATAACCTCCAGATCGATAAGAAGAGAAATAGAGTTTTGTTCTGTCACTGGAGATACTTGGCTCATACTCATCTGATACAGTGTTTACATTACCTCCGAGATTGACCGGCACCTGCCAGCCACCAACATATTCCGAAACCCAAACATCTGCTCCCCCCAGACCTCCTGGTCTATCTGATGAGAGATAAAGTTTCGAACTGTCTTGTGATATTGAATTTCCATCTTCAAGATAAGAGGTATTGATATTTGAGCCAAGATTAGTAGCGGGACCCCATCCTTGAGCTGATGATTCTACAACCCAAAGGAAAGAGACCACCACAATCAAGGAAATGAGTAAGTGGATTAACCTTTGCATGATATCCTCCTTTTTTTGATTCTCCCACTCGAAGCACTCCTAAAAGTTTATCCCTGCCCCTCAAACAGTTAAGTACTTCTGATTTACTCCGTTAGAATGCCCCGTGTGAAATTCTAACGGGGTTTTCTTAGAAATGATTTTTTAAAGACTCTCGTAACAGTTGCCTTAACGTTGTCTTACCTTTGGTAGTCTTAAAATATCTTTCTCTTCTTCTCACATCTTCTTTATTAAGGTGGGCTTCGTAGTAGATTAATTCTAAAGGCAATCTATATGATGTGGAAGGATTCTTACCCTGGTTGTGTTCTCTCATCCTTCGTTTTATATCATTAGTAAAACCAATATAGAATTTATTATCTTTTAAACTGAAAAGGACATAGACGTAATAGAAGTCACCCATATACTATTCACTATAACTTTAATGGTAAATAATCAGTAAACCCCGTCATAATTCAGAGTAAATGACCAGTGAATCGTGTCATTGCGAGTTCCACTTCTTGCCTGAACCATACGGTTCAGGGCTTGCTCGACTCATGCGAAGCAATCCCATACTTGCTTTCTGTCAATATGAGATTGCCACGCCTGCCTTCGGCAGGCTCGCAATGACGGGCTTTACTGACTATTTACCTTAAATGAACTAAATGTTAATATTCCAGTGAACCATTCGCACCGCTCAGGTTCACTGCATATACCACTCTTGGCGTGCCATATACCCGAGCGTAGCGAGTGGTATATGGCTCCTCAGGCAGGGCTCGAACCTACGACATCCTGATTAACAGTCAGGCGCTCTTCCAACTGAGCTACTGAGGAACACACCTTTATATACAATATATTTTCAGGTTTGTCAAGAAAATTTTGCCACTAAGAGGACATCTTTCTCTTTATATAAGGATGGCTTTTTTTCTTGACATATATGGTAAACTATGTTAAAAATCTCACACTTAAAATATAAAGAGGAGGTAAGATTGACTTTTGATCTTGTTAACAATATATTAAAAACAGAGAAAGAAGCAGATAAGATAAGAAAAGATGCGGAAAAAGAAGCAGAAAAAAAGATAGAAAATGCCAGAAACCAATCAAGAAAAAAGGTAAATGAAGCGATGGCAAAGAGGGAAGGTGAAATAGAGATGGCATTGAAAGAAGCGGAAAAGGAGTCTGAGAAAGAACTCGTAAAAATTAAAAACACAAAGGAAAAAGAAAGGAAAGAAATCCAGGCTAAATCCAAAAAGGGTTTTGAGATAGCTGTGAAAAAGATTTTAAAAGAGGTTTCAGGATAATGGCAATTGCACGAATGACAAAGGTTTCAATCGCTCTTCATTCCTCAGAGAAAGATGTCCTCTTAAAACATCTCCAAGATGAATCAGCATTACATATTACCAGTATAGAGAAAAAAGAAGATGTTAAAGAACACAACTCTTCGGAAGATAATAGAATAAGACTATTGGAAACACGATTAAATAAACTTGAAGACACAATAAAATTCGTGCAAAATTTTATTAAAAAAGGTGGTTTTCTCGCAGGACTAATTCAGCAAAAAACACCTATTTCTAAAGAGAAATACAGAGATACCGTCGAGAAATTTGCTTTTGAGGAAGTAACGGAAAGGATAAAAAACATTTACTCACAATTAGCAAAACTGAAAAGTGAAAAGGAACACCTTTTATCAAAGAAAGACATAATAGAACCCTGGCTTGGTCTTGATACACCCGTTGAACTGCTCAAACCAACCAAAACCACAATAGTGCTTTCAGGAACGGTCAATAAAAGATTATTCAAGGAAGAGATAATAAAAAAGGCAGAGAAAGTAGGTGTCCAATTTGAGAGGATCGATGAATCAAAGGATGAAGTCTATATTATTCTTCTCTTTCATAAAAGTTTTGAAGAGGAAGCACAAGAGCTGCTTGACGAGATAAACTTTGGTTTAGAGGATTTCAGAGGTTTTGAAGGAAAACCTTCGGAAATTTATCAAAATATCCAAATTCGAATTAAGAAGATAGAAGAAGAAATTGAGGAACTTTTAGAAAAGGGTAAAGAGTTTATCGATTTCTATGAAGAACTTTTAATTGTATATGACCATAATATGGACGAGATTACCAGGTTGAATGCTATGAAGGATGCTGTAAGGACAAAAACCACATATGTTATACAGGGCTGGGTGGAAACAAAAAGAAAGGAAACATTACTGAAATCGGTCAATTCGTACGACGCAGCTATGATGCTTGAAATCGAACCTGAAGAAGATGAAAATCCTCCAGTGAAATTGGTCAACAGAACAATCTTTCAGCCTTTTGAAATCGTTACCAACCTATACGGTACCCCAAGGCACAATGAACTCGATCCAAGTCCTCTTCTTGCTGTCTTTTTTGCTGTCTTCTTCGGTATCTGCATTACCGATGCTGGATATGGTATCGTCCTTGCCCTCTTAGCACTCTTTCTCATGAAGAAAATTCCAACGGGAAGGAAGTTCCTCTGGCTTCTCTTTATCGGAGCCATCTTTACCATCATTGAAGGAGCTCTTCTCGGCGGGTGGTTTGGCAGTAACTTATTCACCGGGACCTTTTTCGATAAAATAGCAAAAGAAATAACACTCTTCGACCCTATGAAATCCTATTTTGTCTTTTATAGATTGGCACTTGCCCTCGGTTGCATACAAATCTATTGGGGATTATTTCTGAGGTTCTATGATGAAATGCGGAATAAAAACTATGCAGATGCATTCATCGAAGCTATTGTATGGTTGGCTATTATAACTTCTCTACTCATCGCGCTTTTTGCATCCGATTTCTGCATCCAGCTGAACCTTTCACCAACACGACTGCTCCCCGAAATTCTGCTTAAGCCTGCAGGAATTGTTTTTGGGACATGTTTCATCATCGTCCTCATCTTTGGGGCGCGAACGGAAAAAAGCCCGTTCTTCAGGCTCTTCCTTGGCGGTCTCAGATTTACTATTCTCGGAGGTGTTTTCTCTTATCTCGGTGATTTTCTCTCATATATCAGGTTAATGGCTCTCGGGCTTGTTACAGCAGGTATTGCTAACGCAATAAACGATATAGGAAGAATGACACTTGGAATTCCAGTTGTCGGAATTATCATTTTTATCATTATCCTCGTTGGAGGACACCTCTTCAATCTCGGTATCAACACTCTTGGTGGATTTGTACATACCTTAAGGCTACAATACGTTGAATTCTTCCAGAAATTTTTCATAGGTGGTGGTAAAGCCTTTAGTCCTTTAAGAAGAAACGAAAAATATGTAATCCTCAAGGAAGCATAATAACGGATAAAATAAATGAAAATTTCCAAATCTCAATATACAAATCACAAACAATACCCCAAAAAAGACAATCACCAAACCACAATGAACAAATCACAAACAATACAAAAAAGAAAATTAACAGGGATTGAAAGAGAACTTAAGAGATATGTAGAAAAACAAATAAATTTCTTTAAATCTCTTAAATTCCCTGTCAAAAAAACAGAGATTTGGAATTGTATATTGTTTGGAAGTGGTTTATACTTTCAATAAAAAGTAAAAAGGAGGTTTTATGGATGGAGTAGGAATTGCAATCGCTGGTAGTGCAATGG
>SOKM01000071.1 GCA_004375785.1 Candidatus Cloacimonadota bacterium
TATGGAGTTCTTTAATATAATTTTTCATTATTTCTTTTTACACTAAAATTGCCCGTTTGTCAATCTTTTTTCCTATTTCACCTCCCATCCCTGTTTTTTTGTTTAACAGGGATTTTAAGAGATTCAAAGAAATTCTTATTTTTTTCTTTTCTTTATATCTCTTAAGTTCTCTTTCAATCCCTGTTCAATGCTGTTTTTATCTTGACAGAGCAAAAAAAATATAGTAAAATTGGAATATAAAATGAAAAAGATTTGGATTAATAAGACAAATTCATTCAAGGAGGCAGAACAATTTGATGAAAATTATTATCTATCAATGTCAAGAGAACAAAGAGTGGAGATTGTGCAATTCTTGAGAGAACAATATCTCAAAATAAGAAGCGGTCAAAGTGAAAGTAGAAAAGGATTACGAAGATTTATTAAGGTTATTAAGTAAGTATACGGTAAGATATTGCATCATTGGCTCCTATGCGGTAGCATTTTACGCCAAACCCAGGTATACAAAGGATTTAGATATCTTAGTAGAACCCAACATTGAAAACGGAGAGAAGATTATCAAAGCCCTTAAGAAATTTGGATTTGAAAGCTTGGAACTATCAAGTGAAGATTTTAGTCGACCGGGTAAGATTATACAATTGGGATACGAACCTGTCAGGGTAGACATCATAACTTCAATAGACGGTCCTGATTTTGAAGAAATATGGTCTCACAAACAAACAGGTATTTATGGGAAAGAAAAGGTCTTCTTTATCGGTATAAATGAACTAATAAAAAATAAGAAGGCATCAAAGCGTAAACAGGACAAGGTTGATTTAGATATTTTATTACGAGCTAAAAAGAGACACTTTGAATAAAAGGAGTTATTCTATAAAATGCCGAAACTACTGACAAAGATATTCGGGTCAAGGAACGAGAGAATACTGAAATCACTCTTACCACAAGTAGACGCAATTAATGCTGAAGTTGAAAAACTGAAGGAGCTCCAGGACGAGGATTTTCCTAAGAAGACGGCAGAATTTAAAGAAAGACTTAAAACGGGTGAAACAGTTGATGATTTAATGATAGAAGCTTTTGCTCTTGTAAAAGAGACTACGAGGAGACTGCTTGGAAAGAAATGGAAAGTTACAGGAATAGAAAAGGAATGGGATATGGTCCCCTTCAATGTTCAACTTATGGGCGCAATCGTTTTACATCAGGGAAAGATAACGGAGATGGCAACAGGTGAAGGTAAAACACTGGTTGCAACAATGCCTCTCTATCTTAATGCTCTTACAGAAAAAGGGGTTCACCTCATAACGGTCAATGATTATCTTGCAAAAAGGGATAAGGAATGGATGGGTAAGATATATGAATTCCTCGGTCTCTCCGTTGGTGTCATTCAGGCAGGTATGATTCCAGACGAGAGAAAGATTCAGTATAATTGTGATATAACCTACGGAACAAACAACGAGTTCGGATTTGATTATCTGCGGGATAATATGGCAGTTGTCCCTGAAAACAGGGTTCAAAGAGGATATTACTACACAATAGTTGATGAGGTTGACAGCGTGTGCATTGATGAAGCAAGAACACCTTTGATTATATCTGGAGTTGTTGAACACTCGACGCATAAGTATGATAAATGGAAACCACGCGTTGAACGGTTATATCGTACGCAGATTCCTTACGTTAACCAGCTCCTTGCAGAGGGTGAAAAACTGCTTAAGGAAGGGAAGGAAAAAGAGGCAGCGTATAAACTTCTGCAGGCAAAAAAGGGTGCACCCAAGAACAAAAAACTGATGAAGTTGGAAAAGGAGAAGGGCGTTTTGAAAATGATAGAGGCACTCGAACTGGAACTTATGAGGGATAAGAAACTTCATGAACTCAATGAAGAACTTTATTACACAATAGAAGACAGGGGAAGTGCTGTTAATCTCTCAGATAAGGGGATGGAATTTCTTTCTCCTAATAACCCCGATTATCTTGTTCTTCCCAAGCTTGCCGAGCAAATCGGAGAGATAGAAAAGAACGAGCATTTGAGCCCAAGAGAAAAAGCGGTAGAAAAAGAAAGAATCCATATGGAGTATGCCGAGAAAATGAAAGAGACGGGCAATGTTGCTAATCTCTTGAAGGCATACGAACTTTTCAAGAAGGACGATGAGTATGTTGTGATGGACGGAAAGGTTATCATCGTGGATGAATTTACCGGCAGGTTGATGTCAGGGAGAAGGTATTCAGACGGACTTCACCAGGCACTTGAAGCGAAAGAAGGTGTTACGATTGAAAAAGAAACGCAGACGCTTGCGACAATCACCCTGCAGAACTATTTCAAAATGTATGAAAAACTGGCGGGTATGACAGGAACCGCAGAGACTGAGGCGATCGAATTTGAGAATACTTACAAACTTGATGTGCTTGTTATACCCACGAATAAGCCGATCAGGAGAATAGATTATGATGATGTTATCTTCAAGACAAAAAGAGAAAAATATAATGCAGTTATTGAAGAGATTATAAAGGTCAATAAGATGGGAAGGCCTATTCTTGTTGGAACCGTATCTGTGGATGTATCAGAGACCCTCAGTCGTATGTTGAAGAGAAGAGGGATAAAACACCATGTCCTTAATGCAAAACAACATCAGAAGGAGGCGGAAATTATTGCCCATGCAGGTGAGGTAGGCATGGTTACGATTGCAACGAATATGGCTGGACGTGGAACCGATATTAAGTTGGGTAAAAGTGTGATAAAGTGCGATGATTTTTGTAATATTCTCTTTGATTCCCCAGAAGGTAAGTATGACCCGGAACTTGAGAAGAAATGCCGCACAGAAATGCCCTGTGGACTCCACATCATAGGAACAGCGAGGCACGAATCAAGAAGAATCGATAGGCAGTTGAGAGGAAGGTCGGGAAGGCAGGGAGACCCGGGTTCTTCACGCTTTTATCTCAGCCTTGAAGATGACCTGATGAGGCTTTTTGGCTCGGATAAACTTGTTGCAATAATGGACAGGATTGGTGTTGAGGATAACAAACCCATAATCCAGAATAGATTTGTAACGAGGAGAATCGAGGCTGCCCAGAAGACAGTCGAAGGAATGAATTCCGGGGTCAGGAAAAGGCTCCTTGAATACGATGATGTTATCAATAAACAGAGAGAGGTTATCTATGGAATGAGAGATGAGGTTCTTGACGGGACAAATCTTAAGGATAAAATTGTTGAAATGATTGATGATATTGTTGATGATATTATTGATGCTTACACAGATTCCAAAGAATACCCTGAAAAATGGAACTGGGAAAGTTTGACTGAAGAATTGCTTAATCTCTTTTTGATAGATTGGAAAATAAAGGAAGAGGAAATGCTCAGCATTAAACGAGAGACCTTACGGGAAGAGTTAAAGGAGAAAATAAAAGAGATATATACTGAAAGGGAGATGTTTATTGGCGAAGAGAGAATGAGGGAAGTTGAGAGAGGTGTAATGCTTCAGGTTATTGACACACAGTGGAGGGAACATCTCTATGAACTTGATGCACTCAAGGAGGGAATCGGGTTGAGAGGATATGCACATAAGGACCCTCTTGTCGAATATAAAAGGGAGTCATTCAGTATGTTCGAGGAATTGCTCGGTAGGATAAATGATGAGATAATAAAATTCCTATATAGGATACGTATAGAATCACCTGATGCACCCAAACTTGTGAAGGTGGAGGGTGTTTCAATGAAACCTGAGGCGGGTTCAGCTATTTCAAAAGTAAAAAGGGAACCAGCAGTTGTTGGTGCACCTCAGAGAAGTATTGCTGCAAGGATGAGTAAAAACATTGATAGACCAATGAATGAACGGGATAAGAAATTTTTGCAGAATTACGAGGAGATGAAAAAGAAAGGTAAGAAGGTCGGAAGGAACGCTCCCTGCCCCTGTGGAAGCGGGAAAAAATTCAAAAAATGCCACGGGAAGTATTTGTATAAATTTTTATTTTTATTCTGGAGTAGCAGAGCTTGCTCTGCGTTTTTATGCGCAAGGCAAGTCTTGCTACTCTGTCTTGGAAGCGGTCTTTTTCTCAGGGAGAGGGCGGATGCTGAAACTGCCACACTTCTGGCAGAATCGCTCCTCTGCAACACCTTTTTGATAGTGCCCCATGAATTCATGACCGCACCGCATACACCTCATTTTACAATTCTTATCTTCAGCCATTTTATTTACAGTTACCGTTTAGGCTTTTTTTGCTTTAGCCTTTTTCCTTTCCAGTCTCGCTTTTTCAGCCTTTTCCTTTTTCTCTCGTTCTGCTTTCAGGATTCTTCGAGTTTCTTCTATCTCTTTTTTGGTGACCTTCTTGCGCATTTCTTCAATTTCTTTCATCACCTTAGCGAATTTTA
>SOKM01000042.1 GCA_004375785.1 Candidatus Cloacimonadota bacterium
GGTATTGTTTTTTAAAAAATAACAACATTTCATGACCTTTATGCCCGCAATGACATAGAAAGGGAATGCCAAGCAATCTCAGTTATCCGACGATAAAATTAGGTTACTGAAACTACAGTAGCACCAATTTCTTATTTATAGTTCTATTTGGGGTTTTTATGCGAAGGAAGTATATGCCACTTTTAACATCCCTACCAGAGCTATCCTTCCTATCCCAGTAGATTATGTGTGTCCCTCTCCCTTTAAGACCAGAAGAAATCTCTTTGAGCAACCTTCCTGATATGTCATAGATATCTATTGAAATTTTTTCTTCTCTCTGTAGAGTATAATAGATATCAACTGATTGAGAAGCAGGATTAGGATAGACATTAAGAGAGAAAGTCGAAGAGGAAAAAGCACTCTCTTCCACACCTGATATAATTATACCTTCGAGTTGCCAGGCAACACATATTTCCTGTGAATTTATTGCAAGTGAAGGCATTATATCTTCGCCTTGCCCAGAGACTCCTATCAACATGCTGGGTGATGTCCAGGTGGAACCTGCATCCACTGACTTCGCAAAATATATCTGTGAATGACCATTCCTTTCATCATCCCAGGCAGCATAAAGAGCACCCCACTCATCTATCCCCACTGAAGGATGATACTTCCCTCCACCTGTTCCATCATCTACCATTATGTCATCTGACCAGTTTAATCCACCATCTACTGAACCACTGAAATAGATATGGGATTCTCCACTTCTTCCATCCTGCCATGTAACCCCTATTAAGGAATCCATAACATCCATAGATGGTAATCCCCTTTCAAGAGTATCAACATCACTAATTATTGTTTTCAGCCAGGTTACTCCATAATCAGTCGATTTTCCAAAGTATAGATGTGATGTATCTACAATACTGCTTCTCCATACAAGGTATAGAATGTTGTTTTTCATCTTTAATTTGGGTTCAAAATGATCGCCTTCAAGAGAATCGCTAATAGAGAAATCAGGATGCTGCCAGTTCAATCCTCCGTCAGTGGACTTTGTAAAATAGATATCCCATCTCCCACTTCTATTATCCTGCCAGACAATATAGAGATTACTCATAGTGTCAACTGTAATGGATGGAAATTTGCGTGTAGCAACAGATGAATCACTGACCTTGATGTTTGGATTTGTCCAGGTGTTACCTTCATCTGTAGATTTTGCAAAATAGACATCCATAGAGTCACTCCTTGAATCTTCCCAAACAGCATATGCAGTCCCTATTATGTCCGTTATAAGGACAGGAGAGATTTTTAAAGACCAGGTACTATCATCAACTAAACGGCCATATTCCCACCAATAATTTCCACCATCGGTTGAGTTTGTGCTGTAAATATATGAATGGGTCGTATCTGACCAGGGAAAAGAAGAAGCCCAGATGGTGTAAAATATATTGGATGACCTAACATCGAGTGCTGGTGGATAATCATGGACTTCAAGTGCAACTACAGGTATTCCAACTGAATCGACCCAGCTTACACCGCTGTCAGTTGATTTGTTAAAGTATATCTCTATTATTAGTGGATTCGAGTAAAGAATAACAGGTAATAAGAGAAACAAAACAAACAAGAACTTTTTCATACGCTCCTCCTTGTTAAGGGTAAACTTTTGCAGATACTACTTTACTATAATACAATATCATGCTTTTGTCAAGAAAAATTTTGCCACTACTCTTTCTTCTCTTAGTATATCGTTTCTGTCGGTTCCGCTTTTATTGTAAGTGAAGAAATGTCTCCTTTTTTGTAATGGTCATATCCGCAGGCTGCAATCATTACTGCATTATCCGTGCAGAGTATTACGTCAGGAAAATAGACATCAAATCCCTTTTTTTTCGCCTGTTTAGAAAACTCATCCCTTAATCTTTTGTTTGCAGCTACCCCTCCTGAAACAGCAAGCCTCATAATCTTCAATTCACTCATTGCTTTTAATGATTTCTTAACCAGCATTCTTACAGCAGTCATTTGGAACGAAGCTGCAATATCCGTTTTTTGTTTTTCTTTTTCTTCTTCTGTCAACTTCCTCAGATAGTAAAGAACAGCGGTTTTTAACCCACTGAAACTGAAATCGTATCCTTTCACTCTGCCAGGTGGAAATGGAATGGCATTCGGATTTCCCTTTCTGGTTATCTTTTCAATTTCAGGGCCTCCAGGATAGGAAAGGCCAAGAAGATTGGCAACTTTATCAAATGCCTCACCACAGGCATCATCAAGAGTTGAACCTAAAAGTAGATATTTCCCCCTCTCCTCTATAATAAGAAGGTCTGTATGCCCTCCCGAAACAATGAGCCCTAAAAGCGGAGGTTCCAGTTCAGGATATGTGAGAAAATTCGCATAGATGTGCCCCTCCAGATGATTGACTGCAACAAGTGGAATATCCAGAGAAAAGGATAGTGATTTTGCAAAGGAGAGCCCGATTAAGAGCGAGCCTATAAGCCCGGGACTTTGCGTAACTGCAACAGCATCTATTTCGGCTAAAGAAACACCCGCATCACGAAGGCTTTTCCTGACAACAGGAATGATGTTCTTGACATGGTCTCTCGAAGCGAGTTCAGGAACCACACCTCCATATTCGGAATGAATATCCTGCGAATATATCACATTCGAAAGAATTTCCTTTCCATCCTTCACAACAGCTGCTGCTGTCTCGTCACAGGAGGTCTCAATTCCAAGAATTAACATTTTTTTAAAAGAAGGCCCAGAATGCCGCTAATTAGGATTTGTGTATTAAGCATTAGTTCTATAGTGCAGCGCTTAATTACAACGCAGTGTTTTATTACAGCAAATCCTTTTCACTCGTCTTCTATCTTAATTCCACGCAGGCTAAAGCCTGCGGCTACCCACTCCCTTCTGCCTACTGCTTTCTACTTTCTCCTCATTCTCTTAACTTAACCTCCACTCTCTGTGGTTCGCAAGATTTGAATACGATGCCTTCTGGAAGATTGAAATATGGGATTACATTTTTTTTGTTTCCTTTAATATCTACATAGGCTTTTATATCATTACGACTTAAATTTCCTAAAAGAGTATCTGCTCCCTCAACTGTTACATCTATGGTTTCTGGATAAACATCGTAATCACCAATACCTTTTAAAACAATTTTCACACCTATTACGGTCTTCGTTACATAACGTTCAAAAAAGATATTCACCCTTACCTTATCTGTCCTGCTTGAGAAACCGCCATCAGGAATAATTAGTTGTTCAGTCACGTCAAAGTTCTTCTCTTTTTTTGAAATGTCGACAGTATCTGTCTCTATCTCTTTCAATTTTTTTAGTCTCTTTTTACCACCAATAAGGACGATGCTGTCTGGCTCGACTGTGATTTTTTTTACAAATCTTCCTCCCTGTGGAGTACCCTTTATTATAACCTTTACAGGAACCTTTTTCTCATCTTTCTCTTCAATCTCTATTGTTAATTGTTCCGGACTTATTTTACCCTTTATATCAAGAGGACGCCAGCTTGGGAGGCTAATCAAATTTTTGGAAAGTTCGATATTATTTTTTCCCTGAACTACATTTGATAGATCAACTTTCATAAATGGATGTCCGAAAAGGTTCAGCAATATCAGTTGTTTAACCTTTGTTTCAATCAGAAAGGTTACTTCTCTATCTGCAATGTCCACAATCACGAGATTTTCTGAAAGGTTCTGGAATCTAACGGGCGCATTTACTGTTTCAAAAACCCATCTTTCTGATATGACATGAAACCACAAAAGAATTGCAATGATAACAGAACCAATTTTTAATGGAATGTTACTGAGTATCCACTTCGCCATAATAGTATGTCAAAAAGATTTTTCAGGACTTCTCTTTAGAGGGCTTGTCCATCTTCTGTTTTACCATAAAGTAATAGATAATTGCTCCTATCCATTGCGTAAGGACTACGATGAGAATCCAGATAAGCTTTGTATTCTCTCCCATGGAAGGAAAATCCTTTTCTTCTCTCTTTATGCAATCGATAAGCATCCATATCCATAGACCGAGAAGTCCCAGGATTATAAGCCATATAAAAGGAACTATACAGAAAGGAACCATTGCCATTATCGCCTCCAGTATTCCAAGATTCATGATTTATTTCTTAAGGTTTACTTCTAAAACAAATTCCCTATCGCTAATCGAAAGGTTTATATCTTTTGCTGCTACAAAATCCTTCCCAAATACCTTAGTGATATGCTCAAGTATAACCTTTGCCATCTCATCTATTCTTTTATAGCATTTTTTTGAAGAAAGAATCTTAGTATCTTGATAAGAGTATTCTTAATCTCCTTTCTTTCAACAATAGTATCAACAAATCCATGCTCAAGGAGAAATTGAGCA
>SOKM01000017.1 GCA_004375785.1 Candidatus Cloacimonadota bacterium
TAAATTTTTGGATAATGAACATACTAATTTTTTCACTTGTAATTAACTCACTTTTTCTTGTCAGGGATCCCGATGAAATTTTCACTGCGAAAGATAGAGAACCATACATTATAGAAGCTGAAAAGGTTACTCTTGATGAAACAGATGAGGGAAGGGTTAGCCACCTTATGGGTAATGTAAAGATTACCCATGGTAAAACTATAATAACAGGTGATGAAGGATTTGCATATGAGAATGAGCAAATGGCTGAGGTAATTGGGAATGTTAAGATTGATGACGAGGGAACGATTATAACCTCAAAGATAGCAAAATATTTTAAAGAAGAAAGGATGGTCGTACTTGTAGATACAGTAGAATTACAAGATGGGAAACAAGTACTGAAGGCAGATTCACTCGTCTATTTTAAGGGAAAGAAGGTCTCTCATGCATACGGAGGCGTAATTCTTATTGACGAAGAACAGAATACCGAGGTAACAGGAGATTATGGAGAATACGATTTTATCAATAAGGAGGGTTTTATAACGAGGAACCCAGTACTGACTCTTTCTGAAAAAGACAGGAAGATAATAATAACAGGTGATACACTAAGGATAAAGAGGAAAGAAAATTTTATGTCATGCACGGGAAATGTAAAGATTCGTGAAGATAGTATCATGGCACGGGCGGGGTATCTTGAGTACTATTCCGATAGTGAGAGAATATATCTAAAAGAGAAACCCATTATTGAGCAGGTGGGGAAATCCACTCTATCAGGACTCTTAATTGAGGTTTTTCTTAAGAATAGAGAGATTGTAAAAACTATAGCAACAATTGATGCAAAGGGTAATTATAGTTTCTCGGATGGTGCTACTAATGATGTGATGGGCGATACGATTACCATTTTTTTTAAGGATGGAAAGACAGATAGAATTGCTGTAATAGGTAATGCAAGAGGATTGTACAAAAAGGAAGAGGAGGAAGAAAAAAAGGGTGAGTAACACTTTGAGAACCGAAAAACTTGTTAAAGGTTATAGAGGCAGGAGGGTAGTAAATGAAATTGATATTAACGTTCATCAGGGAGAGGTTGTCGGACTTCTGGGACCAAATGGTGCGGGTAAAACAACAACATTCTATATGATTGTTGGCGTTATTCAGCCAGAAAAAGGTGATGTCTATTTCAATGAAAAAAAGATTACCCTTTTCCCAATGTTCAAGAGGGCAAGATTGGGCATCTCATATCTTCCTCAGGAGGCTTCCATATTCAGAAAATTGACAGTAGAAGAAAATATTCTCGCCATACTTGAGATGTTACCATTAACAAATAAAGAGAGAAAGGAAAAATTAGAGAAACTGCTTTGTGAATTAAAGATTGAAAAAGTAGCAAAACAGAAGGCGTACACCCTTTCTGGTGGAGAAAGAAGAAGGGCTGAAGTTGCAAGGGCGCTTGTTACTGACCCTGCCTTTATTCTTCTCGATGAACCTTTTACAGGCATTGACCCAATTGTAAGACAGGATATTCAGAACGTGGTTCAACAATTAAAAAGTAGAGGAATTGGTGTTTTAATCACAGACCATAATGTCCGGGAGACTCTTGAAATAACAGATAGGGCGTATATAATGTATGAGGGCAAAATACTCTTTCAGGGAACACCTGAGGAATTGACAGAAAATAAGGAAGCAAGAAAGGTTTATTTAGGGGAGAAATTCAGATTATGAAAGAGTTAAAGATAGATCTTCGTGTAGCATTAAAACAGACCCTTACCCCTCAACTATATCAACTTCTCAAATTACTCCAGATGCCATACCTTGAGCTTGAACAGACGGTGAGAAACGAACTTATAAAAAATCCACTTCTTGAGGAACAAAAAGAATTAGAGGAAGAGCAGGAGACAACTCCTCAACTTGAACAAAAATTAAAAAAAGAAGTCAGGGAAATTGACTGGGCAGAATTTTTCCAGGGAGAATATAATTATTATTACAGACCCGTTCAGTACTTAAAAGAAGACATACCCGAGAAGGTACCTGTTACTCAACCCTCAATAAGAGACCGCTTACTTGAACAACTCCATTTGAACACAGGAAAAGACCAAACAAGAATCGTAGGAGAATACATCATAGACTCTCTCAATGATGAAGGATTTCTTGATATAGATATTAAGGAGATATCAGATGTCCTCAATGTTTCGGAATCTATGGTGCTCGATACCCTGAGGCTTGTTCACACCTTTGACCCACCAGGTGTCGGTTCGAGGAATATTGAGGAATGTCTCACAATACAACTCTATCAAAATGGATACGAAGAAAGTTCTATTGAAATAAAGATTGCAAAGGATTTTCTCAAAGAAGTAGGAAGTAAACAGTTCTATAAGATAAGAAAGCAACTCAGAGTTTCTGAAATGAGGGTAAAAGAGGCTGTCGAGATAATCTCTTCCCTTAACCCGAAACCTTTTAGAGGATTGGGCAGCAGTGACATAAGGTATATCGTTCCTGACCTTATTATGAAAGAGACCGAGGATGGATATGAAATTATGGTAAATGAGACCACCATTCCGAGTCTTAGAATTAACAACTACTACAAAGAAATCTTATATGAAAAAGAGAGTTTATTAAAGGAGGAAAAGGAATTTATTAGACAGAAACTAAATTCCGCACTTAATTTGATGAGAGGGTTAGAAGAAAGAAGACGTTCAATACTTAAGGTTGCGCGGTTTATCGTTGAAAAACAGAAAGGTTTTTTTGAAGTGGGGTTTTCACAACTTGTTCCTCTAACTATGCAGAGAGTTTCGGAAGCAGTAGGGCTTCATGAATCAACAATAAGCAGAATAGTACAAGGAAAATACATCGACACACCAAGAGGGCTTTTTGAACTGAGGTTTTTCTTCAGTGGAGGTATTTCGAGAGAAAACGATGTTGATATTTCAACAAGGACTGTGAAGGAAAGGGTAAAAGTATTGATCGAGAAAGAGGATAAAAAACATCCTCTGGAGGATAGAGAAATAGTAGAAATCCTTGATAAAGAAGGGATACATATTGCACGAAGAACCGTAGCAAAATACAGAAAGCAGCTTATTTTACTCCCTGCACGGTTAAGAAAAGAGTATTAGGGACGTGAGATAAAATGAAGATAAAAGATGGGTTAAAACAATTTCTTGAATACCTGAAATTTGAGAAACATTTCTCCCCGCATACACTTAGATCATACAAAAATGACCTTTCACAATTCATTGATCACCTTGAGAATGAATGCGGTATTCTTGACGTAGATAAGGTTAATTTCAAGCATATAAGAAATTTTGTGGGCTCGTTGATAAGGGGTGGATTCAAAAAATCCTCTGCAGAAAGAAAGTTAGCAGCAGTAAAGTCATTCTTTTCGTTTCTTACAAAGCGGGGTATTATTAAGAACAATCCCGCCAAATTGGTAAAGTCACCCCGGAAAGAGAGAAGGGTACCTTCTTTTCTCACGCAACCCGCTGCTGAAAAGTTAATGAATTTACCCACCGGAGACAAACCTACAGATATTAGAAATAAAGCAATACTCGAGCTCCTTTATGGAACGGGTATAAGGGCAAGTGAACTTTGTCAATTAGATGTCGGCAATATCAATATTCCACGAGGAACTGTCAAGGTAAAAGGTAAAGGTGGAAAGGAAAGAATATTGCCCATAGGAGAGATGGCTCAAATAAGAATTAATGATTACATAAGAGCAAGAATAAAACTACTCAGGAGAAATGAAGAGGAAGCTCTTTTTTTGAATAAATATGGAGGAAGACTATCAACGAGAAGTCTTCAGAGGATAGTCAACAGCTTCATAAGAAAGGTTGCTCACCTCACAAAGACAAGCCCCCATACCCTGAGACATACATTTGCGACACATCTCTTAGAGAGGGGTGCTGATATAAGGTCTGTTCAGGAATTGTTAGGTCACTCATCCCTTTCAACAACTCAGATTTACACCCATATCACTGTAAATAGATTAAAAAAGGTATATATGAAGGCACATCCCCGTGCACAAAAACCAGGCTAAAAGAAAAGATCTGAGATGATATTTTTCCCACCCACAAAACGTTTTCTATAGTATTCTTTATCCAGTCTGTCAAGCACAACGCCCCTTGATGAGGAAGCGTGGACGAATTTTCCCTTACCTGCATATATGCCCACATGGCGTGGATTGTGAAAAATCACAAGGTCGCCAGCAATAAAATCATCTCTTTTGACCCACTTGCCTTCTTTCTCCATCGCTTTTACTGTTCTTGGGAGGTCTATTCCAAATTTTTTATATACATACTGTACAAAACCCGAGCAGTCAAAACCTGAGGGTGAACTTCCCCCGTAAAGATACCGTACTCCTCTCTGTTTTAATGCCTCAATCACTATTTCCTTCCTTAAATCTTTTTCATCTTCTTTAAGGGCGAAGTCTAAATGTTGTGAACTGAAACGGGCTGAACTACAACCAATTAGAAAAAGTAAAAATATAGAGATTAACCACTCAAATCTCTTATCTATTTTCATATACATATAAAGGTTCCAATGCTATTCGAAAACGTAAATATTCAGTCAACCACGTTACATTACCATAAAAGACTGTCATCGCGAGTATCGTATCGGAGCCTGTCCTGAGCATATGCGAAGGAAAGCAATCTCGGTTTTTCAATGTTGGGGACAAGCCCCAACGCTACTTATACCTTATCGCAGCTTTATAACTTTTTCCCGAAACAACTTTTCTCCTGATTCTTTCACCCTTACCGTGAAAAAATATGTACCCGATGGTAACTCTATCCCGTCATCGTTTCTTCCTTCCCAGATAATGCTCCGTTCCCCTTTTTGACAAGAGAACTTTCTTACCTTCTGACCTGCAATATTGTAAACTGAGATTTCAACAGGAGTGTTGATTGCCTCAGAGAGGAAAAGGTTCAATGTCTTCGTGAAGGGATTTGGGAAAACTCGGACAATCTTATTTTTTGTAACCATTTTTTCTTCAATACCTATCAGTATATCTCCATAGTAACCAGTTCTGTACGAATTGCATCTGAACATATTCCAGTATATGTTAGCACCTGATACCTCTTTATGATCGAGGACCGAAACACCCGCGGATGTCCCTATAACAATCTCATCATCTCCATCCATATCAATATCACCAACAGCCGGAGAGGTAACAGATGCAGGAATTGTGAGAGGATAGGGGGAAATAATAGAGCCGTCTCCGTCTAAAACATAGACTGTTCCTTTATCCGATAGAGCGATTATTTCTGGTTCTCCATCATTATCAAGGTCAGAAAAACAAGGGGAAGATTTTACTGGAGCGTCGGTTTTGAAGGGCCATCCAGAAACAGGATTTCCATTATGGTGGAATCCATAAATAGAACTATCGGAGCAGCCAAAGAAGATCTCAAGGTCATTGTCACCATCAATATCTGTAAAAGAGGGGGATGTTCTTATCTCACCTGAAACAGGAATCTGTAAGTTTAGTGAACCGTCTCCATTGAGTATAACGAGTGTATTATTCGTTGAGCCGACAACTACCTTTATACCTGTGCCATCAAAGTTCGCAGAGGATGGAGGACCATATACCTGCCCACCAATATGATAGGGCCATCCAGGAACTATAGTTCCATTATCATTCAATGCATAAATATTTCCAGAAAGTGTTGCGTAAACAATTTCTCTTTTATTATCCTCATCAAGGTCACATAGAGTAACCCCTGAGAAGATTATTCCACCATCTGGTGATGTGAAGGGAAAACTGTCGTTGTAACTCGAGCCATCACTTTTAAGCACATACAATTTCTTACTGAAACTCCCAACTATAATTTCAAGTTTACTATCGTTATCCATATCAAAGAGGGCTGGAGTTGCTGTAACGGGTCCTCCTGTAGGAACGTTGAAAACAATGCTTCCATCGTTCGTGATTAAGTAAATATTCCCATTGAAACCTCCAAATGCAATATCCATATTACCATTATCATCCACATCGCCACAGGCTGGTGAACTCCAGATCTTGTTCCCCATATTCAGAGGAAATCCTGTAACATCATCTGCCTTACAATCCTTCGCATAAAGGTTAGCATCGTCACATCCAAAAATGACCTCTTTTCGCACATCACCAACGAGATTTATTATACAGGGTGAACTCTTTACAATCTCTGCATATGCAGGCCAGCCGTACTGGTTCCATCCAATCTCAATATTGAAAGGAAGTTCCACCCAGTAGGCATAGCCACTGTCTCCAATTGCAGTTACATAGAGGTTAAATCCCTTTTCACCGGGCTCGATGGATGAATCTGCAAAGAGAGTTAAAGGGTCAGAAGTATTTGTTTTTTCCTCATTGCTTATAATAGTTCCGTAAAGAGCAATTGAATCCACCAGGATAATCCCTGCTACCTCTGTTTTTAATGTTGCATCGGTAAAAAATGCATCTGACCACCCTGGATAGTTTTTCAGGGTAACATAAATATCTGCAGTCTCTCCCGGATTGAGAACACCATCACCATCACCATAGATGGAATCGTTCAGGATAGTAACAACATTCTTGATATATGGATAATGAGATGTTTTTGGTGTCATCCAGATTGCAAAATCCTCGATAGAACATTCGCCATAAGCCATACGGAAATAGCCTTCCTCTCCCCAGTTTTTCCCCCAGCTGTTTTTTGCTATCCAACAGCTGTCTGAGTCGCTCCACCCTAGCATACTGACATGATGCCAGCCAGAAAAGGAACCCCAGGTATGTTCATAAACACCACCCGTGTAAGAAAAAAAATCTTCATATACCTGAAATCTAACATCAATGGGGCCATATTGAACATGGTCCTTTAAACCATCAATAGATGTAAAACACCAATCGAAATCCTCAATTCTTCTATTTGTAAATATAGCCTCATCACATCTATCAGAACAGGGAATACCATCATCTGCCATATATGGGAAACAGGCTTCTTCGGACGCCCCATAATCCCTTACATATTCACAGGTCGGATAAATACTGTATCCATCGCAGGAACCAGGACTGCAGGAGAGGAGTTCCTGTTCTGAAAGGTCCATTTCAGGATTCTCAGCGTTTGCCGATATGTTTATCGTTGCTTCAAGCGTACCAAGACAGCCAAATGCCCAGCAGGAACCGCAGGCTCCCTGGTCTTTAACAGGAGTCGTATAATCCTTTCCATTGTTATTCCGCCAGTCAAGTTCGGGAGGATACATTTTTTTAAGAGGTATTGAAATCTTTCTTGTCTCTGGAGGATACAGGGTTTCACCTCCACCAAGAAGTTTTTTTCTCTCTTCCCGAGAAAGGATTGAAATAGATGTTATGCCTGCATTCCATCTCGCCTCTTTTTCAATTATTGCTTTTTTTATCTCTGTAAGTTCATCTGCAAAAATTGATGCTATAAAAAGAAACAAAAAGGTCACTGTCAGATAAGCGCTTTTGTTTATATTTTTCATACGACCTCCTTATATATATGTCTCTAACTTAAGTTTTATAATTTTCCCCTTTCCCCACCTTTTAATTTTGATTGTAATAATCTTTCCTTTTCTCCCTCTGAGTGTCATTTTTATATTATGAATTCCTATCTTCTTTGCATCATCTCCATCAACCTCAAGAAGTTCATCGCCCTTTCTGAAACCCGCTTTATCTCCGGGAGTGAAAGGTAACACTGTCCTGATTTTTATTTTGTTTTTATCCTTTATAAGCAAAAGCCCTGACCTATCTAATTTTGCTTTTCTATTAAACAATCGTGTCTTCTTGAAACCAAATTTGCTGCCTTTGTAATCAAATACGACAATGAATTTCTTGAGAAGCCTGTTGCCAATATTGCCGCTTACTTCTTTTGAACCAAATGCACCTTTTGCATTCTGTGCCATACCCACAAGAGGATTTTTGATAGCAGTGGAACCTATTTTGAATTCTTTTATCCTTGTTAATAAAATTTTTGTTGAGCCACCCGCACCAATGCCTTCTGCTTCGATTATTCTTTTTCTGCCACGAGTAAGTTTTTTCTCTTTAACAAAGGGTTCATGAAAATCGACAAAACTTCCTGAACCTGTATCTATTCTAAAATACCCTCTATACTTTCCTTCAACCGTTGCTTTAATAGTTGGGACCGTTGTATAGGTTGCATCGATAAACTGCCAATCCTTTCTATATTTGAAATGCCCTGGTCTATAAAATGTTATTCTCTTCTTTTGATAATCAATCTTTGTCGCAAACCGGCTAAGGAAATCATATCCAAGAATCACATCGCAGCCCCGACCTGTAAATTTCTCTATTTTTTTCTGAATATCAATAACAATCGCTGTCTGCTTCTCCATCCTTAATCCTTTAAGTTTAAGGGAGGCAAATTCGACGATTGCAAAATCAGTTGACCCTCCTACTCCCTGTGCCTTTAATTTACCTTTTGGTTTCAATCCAATCTTCCTTGCAAATTTTTTATCTATCACATTCATCCCGGCTCCTGTATCAAGAAGAAAATCGAACGAACTTTTACCATTAAGGCTTCCTTTAAGATAAATATGATTTTCATAAAGTTCAAAAGGTAGAGATGTTCTGTTCCACTTATCAAATCTATAATCCTTTACCTTTACATCTGGGGGAGAAAAAATGGTTTGGGCTTCTGGCCTGTTTATTTCTACTTTTTTGACATTTATCTCTGTTAATTGTTTCTGCTCGACTATCTCCTGAATCTGTTTTCTGGGAAACTTTAATCCTTCTTTTTTCCTAAATTCTTTGTATGAAGTAACTATCGTGAGATTATAATGGTGAAACTTATGTGTTACAGGAAGGAATGACTTTTTATTAATATAAATTTCCTGTTTTGAGCCCCTCCTATGTCTAACATCAAGGATATAATATTTCTCATCCTCTCCTGCAATCCCTACGATAATATCCTTATCGGGGGTAAGGTATCTGTAGTTGTCGACAACAGCAGATGTCAATGCCATCTTTATGGCATTCCTGTCTCCCCTCTGGAGTTGTCCATTTGTGTCAACAGTCCATTCTATTCTGCCGTTAAAACCAGAGGTTTGTTTTATTACTCCAAGGTCAGTATCTGTTCTTGACTGGTTGGGCAGACTATGCCATTCCTTAAGTGCTCCTTTAAGTCCGCCAATATGTATTTGTGATTCAATGTATATCGATGTGAATCTTTTGAAAAACCCTTTCTCTGCAAGAGCATTTCTAACCCCTTTCAATAGCTCTTTTTTATTCAAAGATAAGTGCTCCTATTCTTCTCCAATGCTTATAAATGTTATGCCCATAAAAAAACCGAGCCTTCTTTCCGCGACATCGAAGTTTACAATTGAAGAATGATTATCTACAATATAGTAATAAACCTTGTTCGATGAATAATAGAATTTCAGGAAAGGGTGAATATAATCAAAAACAGAGAAACTCATGCTTTTTTTGAAGCCAATCCCTAAGAATGGACCGTGACCAGAGAAATTATCTACGCATTCGTAACCATTGTAGATGATTGTTGCATAATCTCTCTGGGAATGAAGAGCATAACCAAAATCTACTGTAAAGATATTCTTTTCTGAGAGTTCGAACTCCATTCTGTTCTCAAGATAGATAAAACCAGTGGCAGTAAAGAGAGAAATAGATTCGGTATTATGGATGCTTTTGTATTCTTCCTCAATGCTTTCTCCTGTCCGGGGAAAGATAAGTAGACCACCGAGCCCTGGATTCAGATATTCGGAAAAAGAGAATCCAGCCATTCCTCCAAAACAGAATCCCTTGCCAAAAACCTTGCTCCATTCACCAAAAGGGAGACTATACCCTGAAGAGAGTTCCACGAAAGCACCAGCTTTAAGCGGCAGGTATGTAAGTATAATAATGAAAATTGCAAGAAAAATTTTGCTTTTATAAGTCACTGCACCTTACTATTCTTTTAATAATTGGGTGATTTCCTTTTCAAGGTCTTTTTCCATGCCTGGCGCAAATCCAACATGCCTAAAAGCAATTCTATTATTTTTATCACAGAGAATTGTTGTTGGGATACCCTGAACATCGTATTTCTGTCCTACGGATTCATCCCCAACAAGTATAGGATATTCAATATCATTCTCACTAACAAACTCCCTTAATTTTTCTTCATTATCAAGGCCAATTCCCCAGACAATCAAACCCTTATCCTTGTAAGATGCATGGAGTTCCTTCAGATGTGGAATTTCATCCCTGCATGGCGGGCACCAGGTAGCCCAGAAATCAACAAGGACCACATTTCCTTTTTGTTCGCTCAGGGTTCTTTCGATACCATCAAGGTCAATAAGAGTAAAATCAATCGCTTCCTCCCTTGAAATTTCACCTTGCTGTGGTTTTTCCTGCGGCTCAGACCTTCTACAATTTGAGATTAAAATAGTTGTAAGAACTAAAAGAGCGGTAATTATAATAAATCTTTTCACAACACCTCCTTTTGTAAATATTCAGTGAACTACGTGTTATTTTTGATATAAAAATTATAATCTCGCTTACTGTTTTACCGTTACCGACACTATAACAGTGTTCACTGCGTATGTCTTCTTTTATCCTCCGTTTCTCCGATTCTCCCTTTCACCGTTTCTCAAACCTTCTACCCACTCCTTACTCCCTACTGCTTACTATCTGCTTTTATTCCCAGAAGTCTGTCTATCACTGATTTATTAAATCCTACAACGGGCCTATTGTCAATGAGAATAATGGGAACGCCAGTCTGACCCGTTCTTCTCATTATGTCATTCGCTGCCTGCTGGTTCTTAGAAACATCAATTTCTTTAAAGGATATGCCTTTCTCTTTTAGATATTGCTTTGTTCTTCTGCACCAGGAACAGGTGGGTGTTGAAAAAACAATAACCTTGTGTGTTTTCTTATTACTCATTTTGCTACACAAAGGCTGTGAGGCTGGAAGCCTCGTCTATCTCAATTGATATGTTACTGATGTCAATCTTTAAGTTTAAGTCGTTCAAGGTAGGTTTTTGCAGAAAAAGCTGCGAGCGCTCCATCACCAACAGCGGTTGCTACCTGCCTTAGAATCTTTTTACGTACATCTCCAGCGGCGAAAACCCCTTCAAGAGACGTTCTTAGATGTTCATCTGCTACAATAAATCCTTCCTTATCAAGTTCAATAGAATCCTTAAAAAGTTCCGTATTGGGTTTTAGTCCTACAAATACAAAAACACCCGATATAGGAATATCCCTTTTCTCTCCTGTTCCTCTATTCTCAGTAGTTATTGATTCTACTGTTTGGTCACCATTGATGGAGAGGAGTTTATGATTAAGGAAGAATTCCACATTTTCTCTTTTTTTTATTCTTTCCTGAAGGATTTTTTCCGCGGTCATATAAGGCAGGAACTCAATAAATTTTATCGATTTCACATATTCAAGAAGGAATAACCCTTCCTGAATGCCTGAGCTTCCTGCACCAATTACTGCAATATCCTTACTCTTGAAAAAGGGAGCATCACAAGTAGCACAATAAGAAACCCCTCTTCCCTTAAATGTTCTTTCTCCAGGAATGTTAAGACTTTTTGGTGATGAACCTGTTGCAATTATAATTGCTTTTGATTGGAATTCTTCACTATCAGTTTTTACGCTTTTTATCTTACTCGTAAGAACCACCTTATCTGTATGGTTTATAACTATTTTTGCACCAAATTTCTCTACCTGTTTCTTCATCCGCTCAGTAAGTTCCATTCCAGATATACCATCTGGAAAACCAGGATAGTTTTCTATCAATTCCGTTGATGATGCCTCCCCACCAATCATATTCTCCTCAATTATGAGTGTTTTCAGTAAGGCTCGTCCTGTATAGATTCCTGCAGTTAGGCCTGTTGGTCCGCCACCAAGAATAATAACATCATAGTTTCTCTCTTCCAATTTTGTATTATATCCTTCACTCTGAAATTTTAAGTCGAGCATAATCGTTATCCTAAGATATTCCTTTAATTAGCTCCTCAACAAACCGTTCATCCCTGTAAATCCCTTCAAAGGAATGGTTTTTGTTTATTATTGTTTTAGGTACTGTCATAACTTTGAATTCCTTAGAGAGTTCAGGAAATTCATTTGCTTCTATTACAGTCCCTTTGATGTTCTCATTTATAAAAGCAAGTTTGTGAACAATCGCTGCAGCTCTCGGACAGTGTGGACAGGATGGTGTCACAAAGACCATAATTTCTACTTTTTCTTTTAACAGAGATGACCTTTTTCTAACCTCGTCTGATATATCAATCCGTCCCCTACCCACCATTGTAATTGAGTTGATAAGGGTGCTGAATTCATAACCACTGGGGATGCCGTAATACCTGAGACCAATATCTCTATCTGATTGGATCACAGTCGCAGGAGGCATCATAATATTGTACTTTTGAACTTCGTTTTTTTCCTTTTCAAAATCAAAGATTTTAAGATTTATTTTTGGAGAAATAGAACTGAGTTCATTCAATATTAACCTTGTGGAATTGCAGAAATCAGGATTTGTTTTTTTTGAATTAAAATAGAGAATATTAACCGGGTTTTTGAAACTTCTGAAATGCTCCTTCAAGTATTTAGCATTTTCACTGTTAATCAACCCCATTCTCTCCTCATTTTCTTATATGTAAATAATCAGTAAACCCCGTTACATTCTCCTGAAAGGGTGTCATTGCGAGTGTTTTTTCATAATTTCTTCCGAAGCAATCTCGGTTTTCCGCACTATGAGATTGACTCCTCACTATGTTCATTATCCTCCTGTTTGTCGTCGTTCTTTCTCCTTCGTCGAAAGTTCACGCCATGAACCATACGGTTCATGGCTTGCAATGACGGGGTTTACTAACTATTTACTCTTATATATCGCTTCAGTTTCTGCGGCATCTTAAATACACTATACGGATTAAATCTTCTATTGTCAAGTTTTTTTGTAAGGAAAAAAATATTCTTTTTTCCCTTGAAAAAGTTTTTTTATATGATATAATTAAATGAGATTAACTGAAAATGAAGAAAAGAAAATATTAATATATTATGAATTATAATGGATTCAAAACACAAAGACATTTCTTAAGACCGCGCTTCTCAGGAGCAGTCAGAGGATTGATCGTTGCCAACATAACAGTCTTTCTCATTCAGCTTCTCTTTCCAAGAATAAATTCAGTATTGGGTCTCGTTCCCCTTCTCGTTATTAAGAAATATTTTATCTGGCAGCTCCTCACATATATGTTCCTCCACGGTGGATTTTTTCATCTCTTTTTCAATATGTTTATTCTCTGGATGTTTGGTTCTGAACTTGAATCAATCTGGGGAAAGAATGAATTTCTTAAATATTATTTCATTACTGGAATCGGGGCGGGTCTTATTTATGTCATTGCGAAACATAATTCTATCATTCCTACTATTGGAGCCTCCGGTGCTATATACGGGCTCCTCCTTGCATTCGGTCTAACATTTCCAAATAGATATATCTACCTTTATTTTTTTCTTCCAGTGAAAGCTAAATTTCTTGTTCTCATATTAGGAACTATTGAATTCTTCTCGGCATTCGGTGGCTCAAGAGACAATATTGCTCACTTCGCTCATCTTGGAGGACTCCTTATAGGTTTTCTCTATTTGAAATTTCTAAAGAGCAAAGGGCGGCTCTTGAGAAAAATAATCTTCGTAGAAAAAAAGGGAAAGGACGTAGATGTTGAAATTGATGACACAGATTTTGAGGATAAGGTAAATGATGTCCTTAGAAAACTATCAAAGGTTGGGCTTAACGGTCTTACAACTTATGAGAAAAGAATATTAGAAGAAGCGAGAAAAAGATACAGAACTAAGATGTAATTATTGGCATTAAGAGATAAGTGAGTTCTTCTTTCTTCTTCTTTTTCTGTGTGACTATAACGGCTGTTTTGGGTGTACTAAAATAAAATTCTACTATCTCTTCGTCGAGGTTTCTTAATATCTCAGAGAGATAAGATGCGTTGAAATTCACTGTAATTGCTTTTTCGCTAAACTCGCATGAGAGGTGTTCTTCTCCTGAGCCAAGCTCCGTTTCAGTATAAATTCGAACAGTCTTGGGTTCTATATCGAAACTCACGAGATGACTTGCGCTGTCTGCATAGATAGAAACCCTTTTAAGGACATTCAAGAGTTCTTCTCTTGAAATATTTAACAGCTTTTCATTGTTTTTGGGTATCACCTGTTTGTAATCAGGGAAAACCTCTTCTATTAATCTTGCAATTATAGTTGTATCCTTCAAATAAAAACCTATCTTTGTTTCGTCAAATTTTATATCAATATCAGTCTCATCTTCACCTATGTAACCTATCAAGGTTCTCAAAGCCTTTGGTGGAATGTTTACCTTCAAGTTCTCTTCTTTTTCAATCAGGCATTTATAGAAGGCAAGTTTTCTTCCATCCGTTGCAACCATATTGGCTTCTTTATCGGAAATACTCCAATGTATCCCGGAAAGAGCTCTTCTTCCAGGCTCCTTCGATGCCGCGAAAGTGGTCTTCAAGACAGAATTCCTTAAGAATTCAGAAGGGAAGGAAAACTTTTTTTCACCCGATAGTTCCGGTATCTCAGGATATTCATCTATTGAAATACCAGGCATCTTATATACCCCCTTTTCATATCGTAATTCTACAAAGTCATCAACAACCTTCATCTCTATCTCACAGGGGGGAAGGTCTCTCACAGTCTCGAGGAAACGCCTTCCAGGAACAGTTATACCACCTTCTTCAATTACCTCTGCTTGAAAAGTGCTGTCAAGTGAGATATCAAGGTCCGTAGCACTGAGACAAACCCTGTCTTTCTCTATATTAATCTTGATATTACCAAGTACAAGAAGCGTGCTTCGCTGCGGAAGGATACTCGCAACTAATTGAAGTTTCTCAAAGAGCACATTCTTTTTTACCTTGAAATACATTCTTCCCTCCTTCACTACAATTTAATTTATAATACTTCTCTTTTATAAACTTTATTAAAGTAATTTATATTATATTAAGATAATTCCCTTGTCAAGCAAAAAAACAAAATTAACAGGGATTGAAAGAGAATTATAAGAGATATAAAAATAAAAAAACGGTGTCATTCAAATATTCCCCTCTAAAAAGAGGGGTGTCTGTGAGAAGCAGACGGGGTGTGTAATCCCCCTCGACCGAAGTTGAACCTGCCCTGTGTCCTTAGTTTCCTGTCATTCTGAGTAATCCGTTCCATACTGACTGTGGAAGAATCTCGTTGTTTCCGGTGCAATATTCCTCCTTCTATTATATCATAAAAAAGGTAACTTTTATATCTTATTTTTTAATTATACGTTCCCTCGTCCACCTGTTCACTCTTTGTCATGCTGAACTTGTTTCAGCATCTCGCTTTTTGCCTGTCATTCTGAGTAATCCGTTCCATACTGACTGTGAAGAATCTCTTTGTTTGGGGACTTCAAAAGTTTAAAAGTTTATCCCCGCCCCCATTTCGCAATTCCACATTTCCAGTGAAATACCCAATGTCACAAAGTCACGCCCCGTCCCCATTCCCATTCTTTTGGCAGACTACTCCTGTCCCTATTCGAATATTCTCCCAATTCGGATGGTAACCCAGGAAAAGCTTGCTAAAAAAATGTTTATATTTTCTGTCATTGGATTTTTTAGAATGTGGTTTTTTAAAGGAATGCAGATTTCAAATGGTTGCTTTTTGCGAAAAGTGAATTATATTTTCCGGCTTGTTTTTCAGGGCTTTCCATAAGTCCAGT
>SOKM01000360.1 GCA_004375785.1 Candidatus Cloacimonadota bacterium
TCTGAGAAAGGAATTTGGGAGCAGGATTCTCCTCTTCTATTTAGGAGCTTTGAGTATTCTGTCCTTGGTTTTTGGCTATCTCTTCTATCTCATTTCTTAAGAGACTCATCCCGTTCCAACGAAACTACCCTTTCTGCCTTTTTCAGCAGCTTTTCTGCTTCTTCTTTCCTGCCCCTTGTTCTGAGTTCTTTTGCGAAGTAGAGAACTTCTTTTTCATATGAGAAAAGTATTTCAAGCCTTTTATCATCAGACCAGTCGTCATACATCTTCTTAAACGGCTCACCCCTGAAGAGCTTAAATGCCTGAAGGTATTCTCTCTTTGCAAAACCCCATTCTCCTGCTCTCTGAAATGCCTTTGCCTGAGCAAGTGGCACTTGAGATTCTCCATAATCTGTTATAAAATGGATTCCTTTATTTATCAAAAAAGGATTATCTTTTTTATATGAGACCTCAAGTAAATGTGAAGGTATTCTAAGTTCCTTTTTAATTCTTACAAGTAGATGGGATAGATTTCTTGAGGGGTTCAGACTATTTTTCCAGAAGTTCCTGTGTAAACTTTCAAGTGAGATTTCCTTATCTGGCTCTCCCGCTTTTAATGCAAAATGGATAAGAAAAGCCTTATCTTTCGGTTGTAGTTTTATCCTTAAATGCTTCTGGTTTTTATGAACAATTAAATTACCAAGAAATCTAATATTGTAAACAGGAACTTTTTTATTAAAAACAGGTAATCTCAGAATTGTCTTTGGAAGTCCTGTAGGTTTCCCTTTCTCAAGAAAACGGATTATCGTTTCAGGAAAGAAAAACAGGTATCTGTAAAAATGGAGCATAAGATATTTTTTCTTTGCATAAGAAAGTGCCTTTCCATAATCTTCATTTTTTACAAGAAGTGCAAGTTTAATAGAGGGCAGGAGATCCTTGTTTAAGTGAGAATTAGGAGATGGGGATAGGGAAAGGAGAATTTCAATAATATTTATATATTTTTTCACTTTTCTTTTTTTAAAAAAGGGTAGGATCTTTGTAAGCAAATTTTTTGCTTTGACCCTTTCTCCCATACCGGCATATGCGCTTGCAATAGTAAAAAAGGCACTAAATATCCTCTGGTCAAATCTCTCTTTCTTTAACTGTGAAAGTATTTCTATACCTAAAGAAATTGCTTTTTGTAAATTTCCTTTTATTAAAGCCAATCTTGAGAATAAAAGATATTTACCGGAAAGAGAACTCCATGCTCCAAATTCTGCATCTCTTGAAAATCTGCTTGCCTTTCTCCAATCTCCTTTAGAAACAAATATGTTAGCAAGACGGACTTTCAATCTCTTTTTTTCTTTTTTATCTACTTTTTCAAATGCCTGTAAAATCAAATTTTCTGCCTCTCTATAATCTTCTAAACTCATATACATGATTCCAAGTTGAAGCATAGAAAGAGGAGAAATGAATTTCCTATTCCTTAACAATTTGCGGCAGGTTTTAGCTGTTTCATAAGCCTTATTTACTTTTAAAAGCCTAGTATATGTAATACCTTCTTCAAGAAGGAGGCTGAATCGAGGTCCAAAAAGAAGTTCTGAAGTTCTCCGAGAAGTATCCTGGATATGGTGACCTTCAGTAGAATTAATTATTTTCTTAACTTCTTTTATTTTTTTTAATACTTTTTCAGATGGCTCCATCCATGTAAGAGCTACAACCTCCATAACGCCTATCCTGAGTGCTGAATGATACAATTTTCTTCTTTTTAGCTCTTTATATATTTCTTCTGCCTTCTCTATATAGGTATGTGATGGAATCTCTCCCATTAAACAGGACATTTTTTCTACTCTTCTCTTCCAGTTTAAAAAATTATCAGGAATCTTGGCAAGGAGTTTATTGGTGGGTAAAGAAGGAATTGAATTCAAAATTTTTGCCGTTTCTTTAACGTTACCACTCTTAAAAACTTCTTTTGCAATTTCAAACTTACTTTTTGCTTCCTTTGACCAAGCAATATATCCTGTAAAATCATGACCTATTTCATCTTTTATAAACCCCGTATAACCATATCTTTTCCATATTCCCCAGATTCCCTTAATGGAAATCTTTATCCCCTGTTTTCTAAGTATTTCCTTTGCTTTCCTGATTGTTAAAGTAGGGTCCTTTTCTTTAAGAAGAGCAATTTTTTCCTCTAATTCTTTTTTTGTTCTGTTCCAGGGTCTTTTATAAGTTCTTAAAAGTCTTGCTTCTCCTTCCTTTTTATATAACATAACCCATTTAAATACGGTTCGGTAGTTTACATGAAATTTTAAAGCAGTTTTCATCAATGTACTTCTATTGTCTAAGTAATATCGAATAATATCAAGGCGTACTTCTGGTCTTATTTTGTACATATGTGGAAACACTATAAAGTATTCTGAGTGGATTGTCAAGTGAAAATTTAAATTTTATAAATTATTGAGAATTAAGGGATTTAAGGGGTATATGTGCTTAAAATGAAACACAATTTACTTTATTATATTTACAAAAACTTGGTTTGAAAGGAGGTTATATGAGTAAAATTAAACATTGATATATGTGAAAGGGAAAGGGTCGAGATATACTCTACATTAAAAAGGAGGTAAAAAAAATAAAATATAAAAATATAAATAAATAATTATTTGAATGATGATAAGAAAAAGAAAGGAGAAAAGATGAAAAGTTTTTTTCTTATGATAATTGTTTTGCCTTCTTTGGTTTATGGTCAGGATTTAAAATCAGTGCATAGTCTTCCTTTATCACACCCCACTCGCCAAGTTCCTCTTGAGACAATCCCTTTCTGGACAGGTATCACAGCTGATACAAGAGACATTGCCTTTGGTGATATCAATGGAGATGGGTTCCTGGATCTGGTTGTTGGAAATGAGGTGCAGGAAAATGCGACTCATATCTATTTTAATACTGGCACAGGACTTGAAACTTCCCCATCTATTATACTCCCTGACTCAGGTTCCTGGCCAGTTGCTTTTGGTGATGTGGATAATGATGGAGATCTTGACCTTGCTACAGGATATACTGCTTTTGGCGGTTATCATGCAAGGTTATACCTTAATCAGGGTGGAACTATTGACACCATTGCTGACTGGATAGGTTCAACAGGAGCTACATGGCTTGGATGGGCAGATGTTGATGGAGACGGAGACTTAGACCTCGCTGCTGCGGATTTATTTGCTCCTGCATCTGTTTATTACAATAACAATGGAACCTTGGAGTCCTCCCCTTCCTGGCAAGCAACAGATGGACATTCATGGGATATGGCAGGGACCTGGTTTGATGTAGATGATGACGGAGATTTAGATTTAGCTGTAGGTCTTGAAAACAGGATATATACAAATCAGGCGGGAACACTGGAAACAGTTGCATCCTGGCAGGCTGACCTTCCATATTATGATTATGGCTATGGTTTCTCAGCAGGTGATGTTGATCAAGACGGTTTGCTGGATCTTGGAGTTGGTGGGCAATCAGCAGGTTCTGGGGTACCCAATTTTCTCCATTTTAATTCTCTCTCGGGAATGGAAACAACACCTTCCTGGATCTCGGGCGATGTTGCTGCAACATGGCGAGTTGCCTTTGCAGATGTGGATGGAGATGGTTATCTTGACCTTGCAACTGCAAATTATGGAGAACAGGACGTAGTTTATTTGAACACAGGAGGAACATTAGAAACAAATCCTTCCTGGTCGTCTTCTCCTGCTGAAAACAGTATAGGAATTGCCTGGGGAGATGTGGATGGTGATGGAGTTTTGAATAAAACAGATACATTGACAGGAGATGGTGTAAGAAAACTCTTTTATCTTTCGCATTTTCCTGCTCATACATTGGATAGTGTGAGTGTTGATGGCGCTACTCTTCCTCTGTCTGATTACTGTTTTGATCTTGTTGCAGGTTGGGTATCTTTGAAAAATATTCCTGCAAATGGAAGTCAGATTCTTTTATTTTTTTCCTATTCTATTGACCTTGATCTTGCAGTAGGTAGCAATCCTCCTGTGCTTTACAGGAGTACAAATGTGGGGATAAAAGAACAAAAGGCTCTTGTTTTCCCTGATAAGATATCAATAAAAAATAATCCCAATCCTTTCAGAGATTTTACTGAAATACTTTTTACCCTTCCACAATCAGAAGAAATCACTATTTATATTTATGACATTTCAGGGAGAATGATAAAGCAAATCTATTCAGGAATTATAAGGGGAGGTAAACGCAAATTTCTCTGGAAAGGAAAAGACAACAAAGGAAAACAAGTTAGCTCAGGCGTGTATTTTATTAAATTGCAGTCTAAAAACACTAACATAAGTAAGCCAATCATTTTGATAAAAGAAAGG
>SOKM01000188.1 GCA_004375785.1 Candidatus Cloacimonadota bacterium
CCTGTATGAGCTCATTCGTTTCTTTTGATTCAGCAATCTTATCAAGAGATTGCTCTAATCTTTTTTCAATCGATTCAATGGAGTTTAATAAATTTGCAAAACCTTGTGGAATTTTCTCTGTTTTATCAACAATGTCCTTTACAGCAAGTAGCAGCTCATCCCCCTCTTTTGAGCTCAGTAACTTTTCAAGGAAGGTCTTTAATTCATCATTGCTTTTTTCTGTCCACTCTCTTAAAAGGTCATACTGTCTGCTTAACTCAGATAGAGCAACAATGAATCTTTCCCTTGCCTCCCTCTGTTCTTCAGAGATTTGTTGCGTCCGCTTCTCAAAGGCAGTAATAATATTGTTTAAATCCTCATTTATCCTATTATTGTCATCCATACTTCTCTCCTTTTTTGACTAAGGAAATACTAACCCGAAATTATTGGATTTGCTCCTCTTAAGTCATTGAAAATAGACATTTCGTTAAGGTAAAAAATTCTTTTCTCAATGTCAACATCCGGTTCACAAGTTTTTAAAGTTATGAGTGCACTTTGATAATCACCTATTCTCTCATAGCTTGCTGAAAGCAGAAGGAGCATTTTATTCCTGGATTTTTTCCCATGAGGTAGTTGTAGACTCCGTAATATTTCTATTGTTCTTACGGGATTGTTTTTTAGAAAGAATGATCTGGCAATTATATATTGTGCCATAATCCTATCCTTCTCATTTTCAAATGGTTTTCCAAGGAGTTTCATCGCCTCGCTTGTTCTACCAAGGTCATTGAGAAGTTCCGCTTCTTCAAATCTCAAAGAGGAAACACCTGGAGACTTTTCTCTTGCAAATTTAACTCGCATTAATTGAAACTCTCTTTTTTCTCTCTCTAATTTCTCAAGCGAGGAATAAAATTCTCTTTTTCCGATATCCTTTATCAGGTTATTCCTTATTTCCTTGGCTCCTTTCCCTTTTTTGTCAAGGAGAAGAATATTCAGGAGCAAAAGAGGCATCGCTGATTCCGGCTTGAGAGCAGCAAGCCCTCTTGAGGTTACTTCTTTCATTGCTTCCCATTCATCCCTCAGGTATAAGAATCTTGCGAGATACAAGCTTAGTCCTGGATGACTTGCGTCTTTTCTAATGTGATTCATTAAGAGGTTAATAATTCTATTATGAAAAGAAAAATTGGATTCCACCTTTTCTAACAAAGGAATCGCTTCATCAAGATTATTTTGCTCGAGCAGATACTCTATAAGCGCAAAACTTGCTTCGACCTCTCCTTGATCTGACATTTCTCTCAAACTTTCAATAACAGCGGAAATTTGATCGGGGTGCTCATTCGCAATACCTTTGAGAATCTTGATGGCAACTTCTAATTCACCTTCCAGAGAGAGTAATCTTGAAAAAAATAAGGAAAATTCAATCTCCTTTTCGTGTTTTTCAAGCAGACTTTCCACCTTTTGCTTGATGTTATGTAATTCTTCTGGGATCATTTTAAGGATATTATCATAAATACTGATAGCATTCTTCAAATTATCTTCTTTTTCCGCTATCTCTGCAAGTGCATAAAGTACAATGATGTTTTGCGGGTCTTCGTCTTTTATCTTGTTGAGATAAGATGCGGACTGTTCAGCGAGTTTAGCATCCTTTCTGTATGTCTCCATCAGATGATGGGTGGCTTTTGAGAACATCCTTTTTTTTGCATAAAGTCCTCCGAGGCTAAGGTGAACCTCAGGCACAGGATTGTGTTTTTCAATATAATGAAGTTTTCCGATTACTTTATCGATATAGGAGTCGCTCAGTTCCGATGCAGTGCGAAACTCTATGATTGCATCCCTTATTCTTTTTTTTGTCAAATATAGGCTTCCTAAGACGAAGTGAACGTCAGGATTTACTCTATCAACATTGATAATCTTTATTAGCTCTTCGATTGCTTTTTTAATCTTTGTATGGTCTGTTTTAGTGATGTCATAGAATTGAAAGGCTGCCTCGCTGAATTCTTTTGCGGCGATACAGGCTTTGGCAAAAGCATACTTGACAACTACATTATTTTTGTCCATCTCAATTGCTCTTCGTAATAACTTTAGAGCGGCAGAAGAAAGTGACTCTTCTATATCGAGTGCATGAATAATTGAAAGGGCTGCCTGTTTGAGAAGTCCTTTTTCAAGACTTGCCTCCCCGTGTTTAAGATAGATGTAACCCGTTTTCTCCTTTGGTAATTTCTCAATCGCATCTTCACATTCAACGATTATCTGCTCATAGGCACCCTTACGCATCAGTGCATTAAGGAGTTCATCAGTAACCAGATGGTTGCTTGGCAACTTTTTCAAGAGTTCATAAAGGATATGAATAACATCATCAGACAGATTTGAATCAAGTTCGTTTGCCTTTCCAATATGCTTCAGCCCTTCCTCTGTTTTATCAGCTTCCAGATAAAGCTTTCCAAGTGTGAAGTGAACAAAAGAAAGATTATCGTCTTTCTCCAAGATTCTTTGAAAGCCTTTTAGGATCTTATCAACCTGTCCAGGTTGTGTTTCAAAACATTTGTTATAGAAAAGAAGAGCATTTTTATAATTACCTGAAAGTGAAAATATTTCTGCTTTTGCAAAGTTTAAAATAAATGGGTCGATTGCTTCACCTGGAATTGCATCGTATACCTCTAAAACATATGGGGCAAGTTCGACTGACATTCGTGCAATGTGATCAAGCTGGGGAATAAGTTGTGAAACCTTTGAAGGGTCCTTCTCTACAACAGAGTTGATTATATCAAGAGATTCCTTGTGTTTACCCTTTTTGAATGCCAGAAGACCCAGGGAAATTTTTGCCTTTAACAGATCTGGGTTTTCTTCTGTTATTTTTGTTATTCCTCTCTCTGCAAATTCAAAACCATTTTCTAAATCTGTTAAATGCTCATAAATAAATAGCGCTTCATTAAATTTTTTCCTGTAGCAGTATACCTCAGCAAGTAGGTTGAGACCTTTAACGTTTTTTAAGTCTTTCTCCAGGACCTTGTTTAGCTTTTCGACAATTTCACCCGATAATTCCTTGTTTGCCTTAAAAAGCTTTTCTAATGAAATAATTGCTTTATTTTCCTCCTCTCTTTCAATATATATCTCAGTGAGAAAGAATAAAAGGTTAGAATTGTATGGATCCTTATCAATAATACCCTCTGCAATACTTGTTACTTCGTCGTATTTTTCAGGATTTAGTTCAATAATGGCTGTAAGTTCACTTAAAACAGGATCGAACTTCTCTGCTTTAGCATATAATCTTGCAAGGGAAAGCCTGGCATTCAGGTTTTTCTTATCTATTCGAATTATCTCTGAATAGATCTTCATTATCTCCTTGAGAGGAATATCTTCAATTTCTTCCATTTCTTTTGCATAAGCAATTGCTTTATCAATCTTTTTCTGAGAGATATGGTATTTTGCAAGACGGGAAAATAGAAGAGGATGTTTTTCCTTTGCTACTATACTTTCCATTATCTCAATATTTTCTTCAATATAGTTTTTGTCCAAATCAGCTGCTCTTTCTAATTGTTGGATGCCTTCCTGGAATTTTCCTTCATAAAATAGAAGTTTGCCTGTTAGGAACTTTGGATAGGGATGACTATAATTTAACTGGCTTATTTTTTTTAAGTCCTTGAATATCTTTTTTCTCTCATCAGGGAAGGAAAGAAAAATCTTTTCATAAAATTCTAAACCTTCTTTTATATCCAGTTTTTGTTTCAGCAGAGAGAGAGAGTAACTATTCAGTATGTCTTTTTTTGAGTATTCTCCCACACTTTTTTTCGATAATATATTGCTATAGATTGTTTCATATCGTTCGGTCATTTCCTTAAGCTGTTCCCTGGAACTTCCGTCTATAATCTTTCTTGCTTCCGCAAACATACCTTTATTAAGATATATCTCAAGAAGTAAGGTGCATGTTTCTACAGGGGTTCCACCTGCAAAATGGATGGGTTCGATAGCATCAACTATCTCCTCCCATCTTTCCGGTGAGAGATGATATGCCCTTTTTAAGTTTGTTTCGGATTCAACGTATTTCTTTTTTTCAAACAAAAATCTGCCGAGTTCAAGAAGAAGAAGGAAATCCTCTTTGCAATCTGTAAGAGCACGTTCAAGGGTCTTTATAGCTCTATCAATCTTTCTTTCACTATGGAGCTTTCTTGCCCTTTCAATAATTCTATGAGGGTCTCCTGCATTAAAGATCATATTATATCCTTTACAGATAAATCAAAATTATTATATAATTCCAATTCAGACAAAGATTGACCTAACAGACTGTCTGTTAAAATATAATAAAATATAATTTAAGGTTTGTCAACCAAAAAATTTGGGTTCCACTGTAATATGGAATGTATCCTATTATAAGGTATACTAAGAAAGGTGGAAACAATTTCATTATCAAATAGTATAATTTCATTATCTTTAAGTATTTTTTTTGCATGTGTCACTCTTATTTTTTCCTTGTACGGTCTTTTCTGTGTCATAGCGTCGAATGCGTCGGATACAGCAATGACTCTTGCCATAAAGGGGATTTCATCTCTTTTCAACCCATCAGGATAACCACTACCATCTAACCTTTCATGGTGCCATCTGATTCCACAAAGGGTCTCTTTGAGAAACTTGAATCCCTGGACGATAAGGTATCCTCTTATCGGGTGCATTTTTATTTCTATCCAATCTTGCTCTGTCAACTTCTCGCTTTTTTGCAGGACATGTTCTTCAATTGCGATCTTGCCAAAATCATGAAGTAGAGCAGAGAGTTCTATGTTGAATATCTCCTGTTTGCTTAGGTTCAGCCTCTTTGCAATCTCAAAAGAAAATTTTGAAACCCTTATTGAATGTCCGTCTCTGTAAGGAATTTTCTTATCAACGATGTTTGTAAGTTTCATGAGACGTTTCTTAACGGTCTCTTTACCTAATTTAACTATTTTTTCAAGTTCAGTTAGATATGAAATAATTTCGTTGACACCAAAGTTTGCCTGTTCTGAAAAAAAAAGATTAAGGTTTTCCATGTAATTCTATCTTTTGAAATTCGATTAGTAGTTCTTTTTCGAGTTCTTCCATATTTTTTAGCGAGCGGAAGCCAGCAGCTCGAGGATGCCCCCCTCCTGCAAAAAAGGATGCAATCTTATTTACATCAATATTCTCCTCTTTTGCTCTGAGACTGACCCGAATTTCTCCATTCGATTTCTCTCTAAAGAAGACGGCTGCCTTAATGTTACCAATACTTAAAACGAAGTTCACAAAACCTTCGCTATCTTCTTCATTCGCTCCGGATTCTTTTAGCATTTTTTGAGTTAAACGAACAAAAGCAATTCTCTCGAATACTTTAATAGTAGATAGAACAGAGGAAAGCAGTCGTATTGATTCGAAAGATCTTTTGTTATATATAGAATTGGAGAGAGAATAAAAATCGACTCCACAACAAGCAAGTTCAGCACAAATCCTGAATGTTTTATCACTTGTATTTTTAAAACTAAACCTTCCCGTATCTGTAATTATACCTGTTGCTATGCATTCACAAATTTCTTTGTTTATTGTCATCCCCAATGCTTTAAAGATATCAAAAATACATTCAGAAGTGGAGGAGGCTTCTGTATCAACATAGTTTATATTTCCGTATTGAGTATTACTTGCATGGTGATCAATATTAAGGATAGGAATATTTTTTTCTTTCACAAAATCAAAGAGCCAGGATACCCTTTTAGTATCACCAACATCGAGAAAGATTGCTGCATCAATTATAATATTATACTCCGGTTTTTCGGTTGAAATGTTTTTCCAGCGGTGAAGGAATCGGTACTTTTTGGGGACAGGTTCGGGATTGATGATAAAAACTATTTTTTTAATTTTTTCAAGCTGAATCGCCATTGCCAGTTGGCAACCAATTGAATCCCCATCAGGTTCTATATGTGAGGTAATAAGGAAAATTCGGTGTTTGTTAAAAAAATTATTTATACTTTTTAAATGCATATAATCAACTGTTCTTTTCCAATCACTGTGAATGCTTTTTGGATTTTCATATAATCTTAGTGTCTTTTTTCCTTATTAAAATTGGCTTGTTTCAATATAAAAATGAAGTTCTGGAACACTTCGAATCCGTAACCTTTTAGCAAGGAGCCATCTAATATGTTTTTTGGCATTATTAAGACCAAAAAGTGTTGAATTATTTTTTTTACTGTCAAAAACTGTAATATAGACTTTTGCAGAATGGAGATTCTGGGTTACAGAGACTCTTGAAATTGTTATAAAGCCAATTCTTGGGTCTCGAAGCTCTTGTCCGACAATTTTGGAGACCTCTTTCTTAATTTCTACTTCAATTCGTCTCTGATGAAATGGAGTCAAAATATCTCCAACTTATAGTTTAAAACTTCGAATTGTCTCTGTGCCTCCATAAATTTTACAACGCGAGAGAGCAATTTGTCAACAAACTTTCCGTTATTTGAAACTGTTACAAAAGCAAGCATAGAATGCCTGTGATTGTCATTCCTATCTATCTCGGAGATAGAGACATTGAATCTATTTCTAATTCTTTGCTTTAATCCTTTTATAACACTTCTTTTTTCTTTTAGGGAGGAAGAGTATGGTATATAAATCTCGACGATACAATTTCCTATCTTCATTGAATTTATATTTCGACTTTAACCCAATTTATAGTCCGACATTTAATAAATGCCGTTTACACAATTATAATTCCCTTTTTATCTCTTTAATTCTATATACTTCTATTATATCGTTTTCTTTTATATCTTTAATCCCTTCTATACCAATTCCGCACTCCAATCCCATTTCTACTTCTTTTACGTCTTCGGTAAATCTTTTCAAAGAGGTGACTTTACCCTCAAATATTACATCTTCATTGCTCTTGACCCTGATATTCTCTCCTAAAACAATTTTTCCTTTGACTATAAATGAACCGGCAATTACTCCTATGTTGGGAATTCTGAAGACCTGTTTTACTTCTGCTATGCCAATAATTTGTTCCTCATATTCAGGTTCAAGTAATCCTGAAAGTGCGAGTTTAATATCTGATATAGCCTCAAAAATAATATTGTAAAGTCTTATCTCTACGCCTTCTCTCTTTGCGCTCTCTCCCGCCTGGATATTTGCTTTCACATGAAATCCGACAATAATTGCATTTGATGCAGCTGCAAGCAAAACATCAGAATCGTTTATCTGAGCCACTCCTTTGTGAATAATTACGATTTTTGCTTCGTCTGTTGAAAGATCATTAAAAGAATCTGCCAAAGCTTCGACAGAACCTGCAACATCGCCTTTAAGGATTATTTTTAATTCTTTAACCTCTCCCTCCTTAAGTCCCTCCTGAAATTGAACTAAACTATACCTGAATCTTCCTCGTTCTATCTGTTCCCTTTTCGCAAGTTGTCTTTTTCTTGCGACTTCCTTCGTTTTTTGCTCGTTCTCAAAAACAACAAATGAGTCACCAACATCAGGCAAACCATCTAATCCCATAATCTGGACAGGTTTTGAAGGTGTTGCTGTTTCTATCTTTTTATTCCATTCATCTATCATTGCTCTGACCTTACCGCTGTAAATACCTGTGACGAAAGGGTCACCAACACGAACTGTTCCTTTCTGGATTAGAACAGTGGCAATAGCTCCTTTCCCTTTATCCATTCTTGTCTCAATAACTACACCTTTTGCAGGACCATTTCTCCTTGCTGTAAGTTCCATCATTTCGGATTGAAGCAAGATTGCATCAAGAAGTTCTTTGAGACCAACGCCTGTTTTTGCAGAAACCAGTATACTAATAGAATTCCCACCATACTCTTCAAGAAGCACTTTATTTTTACTCAACTGCTGTTTTACCAATTCAGGGTTTGCACTTTCAATGTCAATCTTGTTCAGTGCAACGATTGTTGGTATATTTGCGGCGCGGGCATGGTCTATTGCTTCTATTGTTTGAGGCATCACTCCATCGTCAACTGCGACAACGAGAACAACTATGTCTGTAATTTGCGCTCCTCTTGCTCTCATTGCAGTAAATGCTTGATGACCTGGGGTGTCAAGAAAGGTAATTAGTTGGTCATTATATGAAACCGAATATGCACCGATGTGTTGTGTTATTCCACCTTTTTCCTGAGCAATTACGTTTGTATCTCTAATTTTATCTAAAAGTAAAGTTTTCCCATGGTCTACATGCCCCATTACAGTAACTATTGGAGGTCTTGGTTCAAGTTTTTCTTTACCCTCTTTTTCCTCTGGTTCTATTGAAGCGCCATATTCAGGTAGGAGTTCTACCTCTACACCATATTCATCAGCAATCATTGTAATTGTATCCAGATCCAGTCTCTGGTTTATTGTAACAAGGAGACCCAAGTCGAGGCATTTCTTTATTATGTCTGTGGGATCAACATCGAGAATATCTGCGAGTTCAGTAACCGATACGAATTCGCTGATTCGGATGATATTTTTTTCCTCTTCTATTTCTTCTATAACCCTGTCTATTTTCTTTTTTATCTTTTTTGGTTTTGCAACCCCAACCATCTTTGTTACTGTCTCTTTTACCTTTTTTTCAATCTCTTCTTTTTTTCTTTTTATTTCCTTTTTTTTCTTTCTCTTTCTCTTTTTTGCAAGGTCCTCTTCAATCTTTTTCCTGGGCCCCCCTTCTTTTTTTCTTCTTATTTTCTTTTTTCTTTCAATCTCTTCGATCTTCAATAGTTTTTTATCAGTCTCAAGTCTTGCTTTGATTTTTTTTACCATCAATTCTGTGAGGGATGACATATGGTTCTTTACATCGAAACCAAGTTCCTTCAAGAGAACAATAAGGGCGTTACTCGAGAGGTTTAATTCTTTTGAGAGTTCATATACCCTCATACGGAATTCTTTTTTTGGCTTATTCTGATTTTTCTTCTTCTTCAATTTGTTTTGTGATTTTTTCATATGCTTTTAATATTTTTTGAGCGCCACTTTTCCCAATTCCTGGGATCTTAATTAAATCTTCTTCTACGAGTTCTTCAAGATTCTGGAATGTGAAGTATCCCGCTCTTTCCAATTTATCTTTAATGCCTTTAGATAGTTTTTTATAATCTCTGATGGTTAACTGGGCAAGTTTGGTTTCCTCGATATGTTTTTTATATTCCTCTTTGCTTAAGATGTCAATTGACCAACCTGTAAGTTTGTTAGCCAGTCTTGTATTAACGCCATTTTTTCCTATCGCAAGTGAAAGTTGCTCCTCAGGGATTATTACTGTTATCTTTTTTTCTTCCTCCGTTATTATGGTCTTATATATTTTTGCAGGAGAAAGGGCTCTTGATACGAAAAGCCCTGAGTCAACACTCCATTGGATTACGTCAATGTTTTCACCATTTAATTCCCTGACAATAGATTGGATTCTTGACCCCCTGACTCCCACACAGGCGCCCACTGGGTCTATCTTATCATCGTTAGAATAGACTGCTACTTTTGATCTGTTGCCAGGGTCTCTTGCAACAGCAATAATTTCAACTATTTTCTCATAAACTTCAGGAATTTCTGCCTCAAGTAATTTTTTGAGGTAATTTGGATGGGTTCTTGAAAGAATGACTCGAGGCCCACGCGGGGTTTGTTCAACATCCTTGATGAGTGCTCTTATATTATTCCCCTGATATACTTTTTCTCCGGGAATGATATCGTTTTTTGAGATAAATGCTTCCACATTTGTGAGATTAAGATAGACCCCTTTTGATGTAACTTGAGTAACGGTCGCATTTATAATCTCACCGATTTTTTCCCTGAATTTCTCAAAATTTATCTCTTTTTCCTTCTGTCTTATCCCCTGAAAAAGAACCTGTTTTACAAGAATAATAGCATTTCTCCCAAATTCTTCCAAAGAATATTCTATTTTGATTTTCTCTCCGAATTTTGTTCTCTTTTTATATTGTTTTGCCTCTTCTTTTGTGAATTCGAATGCACTATCTACTACGGCTCTGACAACAGTCATTATTCTATACATCTTTATTTCACCAGTTTCTTCTGACATTTCAACTTCAACTTCAGCAGTTTTACCAAATTTCTTTTTGACAACTGAGGCAAGACTCGTCTTGAAAGTGTCTATTACATATCCTTTTTCAACACCTCTTTCTCTTGCAATATCCGTAAACAAATTCCACATTTCCAGAGTTGGCAAAAGACCTCCTAAAAAATCTTTCTTTTTCTCCCTCCTGGCGATGACACTTCAAGCGTATATTCTGTTCTTATTGGGTCATTTATATCTAACATCACCGAGAGGCTCTTTGATAAATGTTCACAATCATTTAGAGTAATTCCATCTTTTTTATTGTTAATAAATACTCTCAAGAATCGTTTTTTCTCATTACCCTTTAACTCCAGGTCGATAAGTTCAATATCTTTCTCTATAAACTGTTCTTTTATAGTTTCTTTTATAATCTTTATTATCTCCTCTTTTAAGGTTTCTTTATTTTTCATCATAACATTATAGTTTAACATATAAAAGTAGAATTTTCAAGGATTTTCTTTAAATAAATTTAATTCAGACTTCATATCTTTTTTCCTCTTTTGAGATTAGTTCCTTTACAAATGCTATTACTTTCTCAGGTGAAACTTTGCTTTTCTTTTCTTCCCTTCTCAGTTTTACCTCGCAAACCCCCTCTTTAAGAGACCGCTCGCCGACAATAATATGGATAGGGATACCTATAAGTTCTGCATCCTTGAACTTGAAACCAGGTCTTTCATCCCTGTCATCTATGAGACATTCAAATTTTTCTTTTACAAACGTATTATAAATCTGATTAGAGGTTTCTCTTACCTTTATGTTTGTCAAATCAATGGGGATGATATGGACAAAGAAAGGTGCAATACTGACTGGCCAGATTATTCCATCTTTATCATGAAATTTATCTATAACTGAAGCCATTATTCTTTCTATTCCAATACCATAACTTCCCATCACAATGGGTTTTTCAATGCCATCACTATCAGTAAAGAGGCATTTCATAGATTTAGAATATTTTGTTCCGAGTTTAAATAAATGCCCGAGTTCTATTGCTTTTTTTATTTTCAATGTTCCGCTTTTACATTGAGGACAGGGGTCACCCGCCTTTACTGTAATAATATCTATATATTCCTTTATTTTTACATCCCTTTCAATATTTACACCCTTAATATGATATTCGTTTTTATTTGCACCTGTAATCATTCCTGTCGAAACTTTCAGGCTACTATCTGCATATGTATCAACATTGTTTATACCTACCGGGCTAATGTAACCTATATCAGCACCTGTAAGTTTTTTAACCTCCTCAGGAGTCGCTGCCCTGAATTCAAAACCGAGATAACTTGCAAGTTTACCTTCATTTACCTCATGGTCACCTCTCATGAGGACAAAGACAGATTTTTCCTCAACTATATATAGCAGGCTCTTGATAAATAATTCTTTTGGTTTTCCCAATAGATTGGATACTGCATTAACTGTGCCGGAAACGGGTGTATGAACCTTCTCTATCTCTTTACTCTCTCCTTGAACAGGATTCAATCTGGTAGTTGCAACTTCAAGATTTGCCGCATAATCACATCTGTTACATAGTACAATTGTATCTTCTCCGCTCTCTGATAAGAACATAAATTCGTTGGACTCTGACCCTCCCATAACTCCACTTGAGGCGCCAACAACGATTACATCAAGACCGCATCTATGAAAAATCCTTTTATAAGCATTATAATGAAGGTCAAAGCTTTGAGCAAGTCCGTCAAAATCTCTATCCAGGCTGTAAGAATCCTTCATAATGAACTGCCTTATTCTGAGGACAGCGCCTTTTGGTCGAGGCTCGTCTCTGAATTTGGTCTGTATCTGGTACCACAGCTGGGGCAGCTCTCTGTAAGATTGAATCTCCCTTCTGGCGAGGTCTGTTATTACCTCTTCATGGGTTGGGGCAAGACAGATATCCCGTTTATTTCTGTCCTTGAATTTGAACATCTCTTCACCAAAATCGTCCCATCTTTTTGTTTCATCCCATATTTCCCTGTTTGTCAATACTGGCAGTAAGAGTTCCTGTCCTCCAATCCTGTTCATCTCTTCACGAATAATCTTTTGTATGTTCATAATTACACGCCAACCGAGTGGAAGGTATTCGTATACACCGCTCATAAGTGGTTTTATGAGACCCGATTTCAATAGCAAAATGTGGCTAATTTCCTTCGCTTCCTTTGGAAATTCCTTAAGCGTTGGTAAAAAATACTTACTTAACCGCAAAACCTCCTCCTATAATTTTTCAACCAATGAAACTAATTAAACCAATAGAACAAATTAAGCAACTATCTTACTTCTTTATTCAAATACAATTATATCTATATATCAGAAAAGAATACGTTAGTCAATAATTTTTTTCTATTGGGTTGGGAAAAACGTAGCGTCGGGGCCTGTCATGAACCGTATGGTTCATGGCTTGTCCCCGACAAATGAAAGGTAGCCGCAGGCTTCAGCCTGCGAACTTAACTTCTTATAATACAATGAATTACGCAACCTAAAGGTTGCGGCTACCATGCAAAAATTCACATTTTGGCACAGTCTCTTCAGCCTGCGAATTGGAGTAGCAGGGTTTGCCCCGTTAAATAGAAACCAGTTAGAGAAGGTTTATACATTTGTGGAAATCAGTATTTAATGGGGCGAGAAATGACGGTTCGGGTCAGTGCGATTTGTCTCTCCGATTCTCCGATACACCGTTTCACCGATTCTCAGATGCTACTGCGGAACAGAAGGGTCTCTATATCTAAACCTTGTCAGGCCTTTCTTTGTTCCGAACCAGACATAATTCTTCTCAACATATATGGTCCTTACTTCATTATGTGCAAGCCCATCCGTTTCGGTGAATGTTTTCCACATCTTCAATTTCTTGTTGTATCTTGAGACACCATTATCTGTCCCCACCCATATGTAATCTTTATCTCCAGATATTGAGAAAATCCATTCCCCTGGAATAGGGGTTGGGTATTGGTATTCCTCCCATTTCATACTGTCAGGATAATAGACATCAATACCTTTCCTTCTTGTTCCAAACCATATTGCATCATCATCGACAAAAATTGCTTTGACACCAAAACCGAAATCACCATCAGGGTCAGATATGTTTTCAAACTTATTATCCTTTCTTAGAAATACTCCCCCTTCCGTTCCAATGAGCAGGTCACCCTCGTATGTTCCAAATGCATTGACAGAGATGTTATTAAAGGTTTCTATACTTACAATTTCCTTTGTCTCTGGTAAGAATAGAGCCATCCCTTCAGTTGTACCGATAAAAAGTGTATCACCTTTTAAAATGAGGGAGATGACAAAGTTACCGGGAAGTCCATCAAACATTGAGTAATTTTTCCACACACCTTCATCCTTTTTGTAACATAATAGACCTGTATTTGTCCCAAGCCATATACTTTTCTTATCACCGGTAATTATAAATGCATCGTTGGAGTTCATTCCATAAATATCTTCTGAACGGAAATATTTTCCTTCTCCAGTATCAAAGTTGATATGTGTGATTCCCTTACCTGTTCCATACTTTCCTCCTAACCAGTAACTTTCTCCATCACGAAAGATTGCATCAACACGATTATTTGCTATCCCCACAAAATAGTGGATACCAATCCAGGTTAAAGTGTTATTATAAAAGACTCCATACCTGTCCGTTCCCAGCCACATATCCTTGTTATCCACAGCAACCGCTGTATATTCATATCTGTTAAAATACTCATCACTCGCATAATAAGGTGTTAAAAAGGGATAATCTCTTATAGATACCTTTCCCTTTTCACCCGACCATTCTATATCTGAGGGTAGTGCTCCTGTCCATTTCTCCCAGATAAAAGCCCCTCTTCGAGAAGAATAAACTGTTCCATTTCCATCGAGGAATATCCTGTCTCTATTGAATCCAATAGATGTAATCGAAGTGAGAGGGAGACTGATGCGGGGAATTTCTCTCTCCCAGAAAGATATCTGAGGAATATAAACAACGAGAGACTTATCAGAAACAATCCAGAGTTTGTTGAACGTTCTATCAAACGCTACAATCTCTGCTTTTTCACCGGGAAAACCGTCGCTCTTTGTTACAGGTGAATCCCATTTATTTTCTATTCGATTAAATCGCAGAATTCCTCCATCAGTTCCAAAATATACCTCATCCATATTAATTGTAATACTGTGAATGCGAGAAAATTCTTTGTAAGTAGTCCATACAAAAGGATTATACCTTCTTCCAGCGATAGGAGAAGCATATAGGATTGCGAAAACGATAATTAGGAATTTGGATTTCATATGCATACGCTATCCGCCACTCAAATACTCAACCGCACACTTTACAAAGAGAGCCGTTCCTATAGGCAGTGCATCCTCATCAATATTGAATCTTGGATGATGCCATAGATAATCTGAATCTTTCTTTCTGTTTCCAGTGCCCAATCTCAGGAATGTTCCTGGAACCTTCTCAAGAAAATAGGCAAAATCCTCTCCTCCCATTAGTGGATTATCTATCTTAATTGCATTTTCTTCACCAAAAAGTTCCTCAATAATTTTACTCATAAAGGTTGTAAATGCTTCATCGTTTTTAAGAACGGGGTACCCTTTCACGAAAACAAAACTATATTTTCCTCCATAGATGGTTGTAATTCCCTTTAGGATAGTACCTATTATCCCTGTTGCTTTTTCAACCAAATCCATATTTAATAGCCTTACTGTTCCCTTAAGCTCGATTTCCTCTGGAATGATATTGAATGTAGTGCCGCCATGTATAGAGCTAATTGTTACGACAACTGGTTCTAAAGGGTTAATCCATCTTGACGGAATTTTCTGTAATTCTTGAATGACATCGCTTGCCATAACGATAGGGTCGATAGATTTTTCAGGAACGGCTGCATGTCCACCCTTTCCCTTGAGAAGTATTGTAAACTCAGACGTAAATGCCATAAGCGCACCAGCTTTAAATCCAATTTTACCGGTTGGTATCGTGGGGTCACAGTGAAAACCAAAAACAGCATCTACTTTAGGGTTATCCAGAACCCCTTCCTCTATCATTTTCTTTGCTCCACCAGGCAGGCTTTCTTCGCTTGGTTGAAAGATAAATTTTACATTTCCTTTGAGACGTGCTTTATTTTTTGATAGAATTGTAGCTGCACAAAGAAGCATGCTCATATGTGCATCATGACCACAGGCGTGCATCTTTCCATCATATTTTGATTTATAATCAACATCATTTTCTTCTGTGATCGGCAATGCGTCCATATCTGCCCTTAATGCAATGGTTTTTTCTCCACTACCTTTAAGGACTCCAACAACGCCTGTTTTTGCAATACCTGTTTTTACTTCTATTCCGAGTTTTGATAACTTTTCTGCAACAAAGGAAGACGTCTCAACCTCTTCAAATGCAACTTCTGGAATTGTGTGGAGATGTCTCCTCATCTCTATAAGTTTCTCCTTCAGTTCAAACGCCATCTTTTTCACATCCATATAATATTCTCCTTTCTTTATAATTTGTCATTCGTTATAGTCATTGCGAGTTCTTCTACCTGCTCAGCTTTCGCGAAGCAATCTCCTAATGACTTTCTATCAATATGAGATTGCCACACCCTGTACCATACGGTTCAGGGCTCGCAATGGGCATAAAGGTCATGAAATGTTGTTATTTT
>SOKM01000200.1 GCA_004375785.1 Candidatus Cloacimonadota bacterium
AGGCAATGATTCCAGATGTAACGTTAAACCTATTGAACTTGTTTTCCTTGTAAGCTTAACCATTGTTACCTCCTTTTTTTATCTTTTCCTGTAACCCCATCAAGACCATGTAAATAAAAATTTGCGAGTATCTCCGCATACTTCTCATAAAAATCATCGTTTAGTTCTGGCGCTATCTCCTCATCAATAAATCCCTTAACCTTCTTTGCTTCTAATTTGCACGACCTCTTCGTACACTCCCAGGCATATTTGGACTGAAAATGTGCTGATATTATTGTTGAAACCAATCCCCGCATGACTGTCATAGTAACGCTATCAGCCGTGTTAAGCCCGAATTTTATAAAATGCTCATTAATTTGTTTACGTCGACTAACCACCCATTTCATCTCAAGATCAGCAATCTCCGGCATATCAACAGCAAAGGTATTGTGGGCAGCTATCGCAAGTATCGTATTCTTCCTGTAGAACTTGATAAGGTTCTGTATAACCTTGAGAATAAGCTCTTCCCTGGATAGATGTTTAATATCAACATTAAGTACCGCATCATAATATTTTTCATAAAATTTGTCTAATATTGCTCTCAGAATACCAAGTTTCCCACCATAGTAATAGTTGAGCATTGAAATGTTTACCTGGGCTTTTTTTGCGGTCTCCCGAACACTCACAGCAGCGTACCCTTTTCTGGCAAAGAGTGATGTCGCTGCTTCGAATATTCTTCCTTTTGCATCTTTCTTTTCTTCTGTTATTTTTTCCTTCTCCGTCATTCTCTCTCCTTTACTCAATCGTTTGTTTTAATCAAACGTTCATTTAATTATAATATAATGGTAAATTCCTGTTTTGTCAAGTATTTTTTTCATTTTTTTTAAAAAAATTTGTAATTTAGTGGTAAGGTATTATAAATTATGGGCTTAAAAAAATTAATTTTAAAAATTTTCTCTTTCTTATTACACAGATTTTCACAATAGATATACAAATATGACTGGTAGGTGAAAAATTTATTTCCTTAATTGTATTGGAAAAACTATACAATCTAACTGGGGTCAGTCTTATAAATTATAAATTTCTAATTTCAAGGACTGACCCCAGAAATTTTAGGTTAAAATCTGAAGGGATAGGTATACCCATCTATGAGGGTAATCTCTCCATAGCCAAGGATGTTACAGTAGAAAGTTGCAATCAGATTACCTGCTGCACCATCTACATATCCAGCCAATGACCTATCAACAATCCAGCCGTAATCATCCGGATAGAAATGCACATAAACGGTATAAAGATTTATATCGGTATCATAAATATTAAATCCCATAACCGTCCAGTTATCCTCGTCATAGAACGGGGTTTCACTATGATATACCAACTCGGTAAATTCAGTTGTATCACCATTTGGGCTGACATAGTAACAATCGCCAGAGTGGACACCACCAGGTCTATTTACTTCTTCGAGTTCAATCGTAACGGCCTCATTAGTTGTAGTATCCTCTATAGAGGCTGAGGTTGTTCGATTCCAGGGAGAAATGAAAATCTTGATGTTCCAATTCTCAGAGAAACCCCAGTCAATGTATTCCACTTTCCCGTCAAACTGCCACCAGTCATCATCAATAGCATTTCTAATACTATCTGGTACAAGGTTAAGTGAATCAGGGTCTTCTGGGAGTGAGTCAAAGTAATGTAAACTCGGTGTTCCACCATCTGAGATAGTAACATTACCATACCACCTGACACCACCCGAGGATTCGTCTATGTAGATTGTTGTGTCCCACATAAAAGTTACTGGTCCCTTTGTTCCACCACCAGCACTTCCACCCTGGGAGTCGAGTGCTCTGCCTGCACCATAAAGTCCACCCAGCACCTGGATACTCCTGTCTGCTGCCTCTTTATTTATCTCCCTCTGAGTCTTAGCCCCGGTCGGCTCTTCCTTGCTACAAGCAAAGACGAGCAAGAGTAGAAGAAGACACACGAGAGAAACTGCAAAAAATATCTTTGTTCGTGACATCCTTATCACCTCCTTTCACTAATATTTTGTCCAAATTTTACACTCCTTCGCCAGGAAGCCCTGTGGCTCTTCACTTTCGAAGCCCGCAGGGCGCAGTAGGTTGCTACGGGTAGCTTCACTATATTTCAAAAAAACTTCAATGTCAAGTTTTTTTAATACTTAATTACTTTGACTCAGGAGTCAGTTCAGCGATCTGTTTCCAGATTTTGAGTGCGGCTTCCTCTTTTGCCTTTGCTTTCAGCAGGCGAGCTGCTGCCTCTTTGCGCATCTCAGGAGACCAGTCGTCTCGGCTCTTCATGTTGAATTCGTACATAATGATGTCTTTGGATGGCTTCAACAGCTCTGATTCTTCACGGTAGAGCTTTGCCAGGGCTTGTAGTCTTTCACTCAATTCCGGGAATTTCTTTGCAACCCGTTCGAGATACTCGGCAGCATCCTCTCTATCATCAATCAGTCGGTCATATATCCAGGCATTGGTATGACTTGCAGTTATGTACTTTGCGCTGTCCATAGCCGCAAAGTCCTCGGTCTTCAATCGCATCAACCACAGGTCAAAACCAGCGAGTCCAGAGGCATATTTGTCATACTCAGGAGTGGTCAGATTCTCAAGTGCAATCGCGAATGACCTCCTGTAGTTATCTATATCAGCGGACATCTCCTTCTTCTCATCAATGAAGTAAACCGCCCAGGGGAATTTGTCTGCAATGTCGTAGCCTTCTCGTCTATCAAAGTAGGTGCGGCATAGTAGTTCCTTCCCGCCATCCTGGTATCCGGTGATAATGCCCCATTCCGGGACTCCGATGAGTTCTGTTGCAAATACGGGCATTCCACGGTCAACGCTTTCCATGATTTCTTTCCTGAGTTCCTCCTGACCGGCACTGTCGTCTATAGGTACATACTTGAAATGATACTCAAGCCCAAGTGTCTTGAGTGCCTCTTCGCCCGAGTTGTAGCCGCAGGTTGGGTCGGGTGAACTCGGACACCAGTCCTTGTGGAAGTGGAGTCGAAATACAGAACCGGATACGCCATTGAGATAGACATAGTCTTTGTCAATTCCAAGATGATTAGCAATAACCTCGAGAGCGGCATGGAAAGTGGCTGACTTGCCTGTTGACCAGTCAAGTTTTGGAATACCTTCGATAACTACTGCATCTTTTTTATATTTGATGTCAGGCAACAATTCTTTCAAGTACACCCCCATCTGCCCAACGGGCAGTTTAAAAGTTAACTTTTTCCCATCTCTCTGAACCAATATGTCCACAGAGTCGGATTCGACCTTAATCTTTAGGTCATTTACTTCATTTATGGTTTGAACGGGTATGCCATTGTATTTTAGGAATACATCACCTTCCTTAATACCGGCTGACTCGGCAGGTGATTTTGCCACAACACTCTGAACCACCAGTCTCTCTGATTCGATGGTTTCCTCAGGACGGCAGCCTTTGGTCATTATCGCCAGTCCCACAATCAATAGGATGATAAAATTTATCTTCTCCATATTAGCTCCTTTATTATTCAGTAAACTTTCTCCCCACTTCGATTACCTATGCTTTGAAGGGGGGGCAGGCGTTCAATTGTGCAGTTTTGAGTAGTGATAAATTTAGCAAATGACTAAATCCGAGCGAGAATTCCTTCCGCAAGTACTCGACGACGCTGGTTAATCTTTGTTTTTTTCTGCGAACGTTTTAAAAATCGTTCCAGTACTTTTGCGGCATACTTCATCTCTGCTCTTGCTGAAGCCAGATCGACTTCACTGAGGGCGAGGAGTGTGTAGTAGAGTGGAAAACGCCGCCATTTCCCAAAACCATCCCTATATTTCTTGAGTGCTTTCATCCCCACTGTAAGACGACGCTCAGCATTATCGAGCCCACCAACAATTAGATGTCTCCACAGTGAAACAGTGCAGGTACCACAACAGTACATGCCAGATTTGTAGAACCAGCGTTCTGACTGTTTCAATCTCCCTTTCATGCCCTTATTAGCACGTTTAAGCGCATCTTTCACACTAACTTTTGAAACATTGAGTTGCATCAACGCTCTACAAGCCTCTTCACCAAGAATATGTCGAAGAGCAGCACTGGATGTAATCCGTTCACCAGTAAATACCCTTATACCCTCCCTAAAATCATGCTTCGTTGGTGCAAACATATTGGCATACGAATCCTGTAAACCCTGACGACTGGCAATCCACTGTGCAACTTCTTCTTTCTCCTTCCTTGATATAGATTGTCCAAAGAACAAACTTTCGTTCACTCTATCAATTGTTTTTGCAAGACTCCTTGTATTAACCAATCCCACGATTACCTCCTGTTT
>SOKM01000347.1 GCA_004375785.1 Candidatus Cloacimonadota bacterium
TGTAGGCATCTGTCATTGAAATGCTCCTCCTCTGCATAACTATTTTTGCGGTGTTAATTGCGTCTTCAAGTTTGTAGATGCTGAACCTTCTTTTCCCTCCCCAGGAAAATGAAGGGGTAAATTTTGGTGGAAAGCCCTCACCAAAGATATTAGTGGAGAAACCTATGACAGTTCCTGTATTGAGCATTGTATTTATCGCTGTTTTTGCGTGGTCACCAATAAATGTCCCGACGAAGGTAAGTCCAGTATTCACTGGCTTATTGTTTATATACACCTTCACCTCTTTATAATTGTTTTTAAGGTCACTGTTATTCGTATCTGCTCCGATATTTACCCATTCACCGATATATGAATGACCTATAAATCCCTCATGTTGTTTATTTGAATAACCCTGAAATATTGTTTCTGTAACCTCACCACCCACTTTGCATACATCTCCTATTGATGTCGACCCATAAATCCTTGAACCTGCCTTAATAAGACAGCTCTTGCCTATATAAAGTGGTCCTTTCAGAAAAGTGTTTGACATTACCCTTGTTTCATTATCTATAATAACAGGTCCGTCCTCTACATCAATAACTGTCCCAGGCATAATAATTGTTCCCTCTCCTATGAAAATATTTCGTTTCCCAATCATTGCTACATTTTTTTGTGTACGAACATTACTTCCAAATAACTTGAATTCTTTCTTTATCTCTTCACCATTATAGTTTATCAGGTCCCACGGATACTCAACAGTTCTTGCAGTAATTTCCTCTTTTTTGTAATCTTCAATCCTTCCTTCCTTCAATTTTTCCCAGAATTCTTTGCCATTCTTGACCCAGGCTCCTATAAGTGTTTTTTTAGCAAAAAAGAGTTTCTCTTCACCTTCGGGAGAAATGGAGTTTTTTAATGATTCATCAGGAATAACCCTTCCATTAATAAATAGGGTATGGCCTATAGGAACATCAAAAGAGATTTTTTTTATTCCCTCCTTAAAAACATCTTTGAGATATGGGCGTGTTGCAAGAAAGGTTTTTTCACTATAGAATAGACGGCAGATTTTTTCCTTGATGGTCATTGTTCCTGTTCTCAATTCAAAGACAGGTCTTGATAAGGTGAGTGGAAAGAAATCAATATATTTTTCATCCTCAAAAATACAGATATTCATTCTATCTTTATATATACCATAGAAACACCAAATCGTCAAGAAAATTTAGCCACAGATTTGTAGGGGCAGACCTATGTGTCTGCCCTTATGCTTCATGTTAAAGGTAAATAGCAATTGGTATAAACGTTGTCATTGCGAGAAAACTTACTTCGATCTGCTAAAAAGAAGGATAAAACCACCTGTACCTGTTCTATTCTTATAATGCTTATTCAGTAATAACCTCATCAAAACTATACTTATTCCTTTTATTGGGATTCGAAGTCCAAATCTATCTAATAAGTTTGCAACCTTTATTGATAGTGGAGATAGGATCCTTAATCCTGTGTCCCATAATTGAATTATATGTTTAGGTAAATATCTTTTATAATATAATACTTCAAAACCTGCTTTTCCAAACTCTTTCTTCCATTGCTCTGGTCTGTAACAGTGAATATGTGACTCACCTCTTCCTTCATCAAATTTTAAGGCAATGTTTCCTATAGTGGTGAATCCTAATCTTCTGCGTTTCATCGTTAGGGGGTAGTAAAAGAGATATTTACGAAAACATTCTACTGAGACTGTCGTTATGAACCTACCATAAGGTTTTATAATTCTTTTTATTTCACTTAATATTGCTGTCAAATCCTGTTGATGTTCTATTACTCCGTTGCAAAAAACTGTATTAAATGAATGGTTCTTGAAAGGGAGAGAGAGCATATCTGCCTGTATGTATTTTTTATATGCTCCGATATTTTTTGCACGTTTCAGGCTATTAAAATCCATATCCAGACCTGTATCAAAGAAGAAACAAGGTTTTTTGGTTTTATAATTGATATGTTGTGCAGTAGAGGACATCCTGGTTCTATAGCAGTCAAACCCAATATCAAAATTTCCACCCCAGAGCATCCATGAAAAGATACCATCACCACAACCCAGATCAATAGCTGGATTTAAAATTTGAAGATTTTTCTCCTGCTTTGCGATAGAAATGTTACGGATGGCTTTTTGAATAGTATCAGTTTCTATGCTTCTCCATAGGGCGAGTCCAGGTCGTAACCAGTAAACTTTTAAAAATTTGCTTAATAAATCCCTTTCCATATTAGAGATGTATTTCAGATTTCCACTCAACATTTACTTCAAAGGTCTCTCCTGAAGCAAGTTCAAGCATCCAGAAGGGGAGGAAGGAGAGGCACTGTGTGGTTGTATCAAACCCTTTCTCAGACTGCGAGACGGTCTGGAGAGGGAAGTAGAAAAGATTACAATTTCGAGAAACTTTTATCTCAAACCTGAGCATTTGCTTTTTATCGAAAATAACGATTGACCCCACATCATTAAGGGATAATTTTTTGAAGATATCAACATTTTCATCCTTAATCTCCATTCTTCCACCAGCAGTTGCAAGGAACTCAAAGAAGAGATTGAATTCAACGCCGAACTGAGTTACGACAGGGCGCTCACCTCTGTTTTTAATGAGATAATGACAATCAATATTACCATCTGTAAGTGTAAATGTTTTAATAAGATAGACATTAGAAATTAAACGATTGCTTTCATATATTCCGCCGCTTCTTGAAAACCCAATTTTCTCTCCATCCAATTTAACGTTATATTCCTGATTTACAAAATCTCCCATTTCTTTAAAATCACACTTTTCATAATCTTCAAGAGTCGCTCGTTCACTGAAAAAATGGTCAATAAAACTATTTCTCTCATACCAGTCATAGAAAAGTCGGACTGGGGCCGTTATTTTCTTTTCAATTTTGTGGATACTTGGCACTTTTTCCTGCTCGTTTTTCGTTTTTATACCTGTTTCTTTCTTTTGAACATCGTCTTTGATTTTTTTATGATACGCCTCAAATCTTCGCGTGAGTGTATTCTGATAATTGTTATTAGATGAAAAAAGTATGTGATGGATAAGTTGACCACCGAGTGAGGGTTTAAAAATAGATGAAGACGAACTTGAATGAACCCAGATTTCGTTTTTGCCATCATAATCAAAATCAATGATTTCAAATTCCTGTTTTTTCGTCCCTGAACTAAGGATACTCAGTGTCTCTGAAAGTCTTTTCCATATTTCATACCTGAGGTGGGGAAGATAGAGTCCACCAAAAATGCCGTGCCAGTAAGCATCATTACATTGCGAAGAGAGCAGTAGTTTCTGTGCCTTTTTATTTTTTTCTTTGTTAACAATAGAACTGAGTAACAGCATAAATTTATGCATTCTGTTTGATTCCGGATATTTTGTAAAGAAATTCTTCCAGTGCCCTCCTCTTATAAAAGGGGAATACTTAGTTTTTTTCTTTAATGTTTCGAGTTCAATAATCTTTTTTGCAGGCAGTGCCCACTCTTCCATTTCTTTATATGATGCATTCGATAGGTATGCAATTCCTTGTGGTTGACATTCCTTTAATACTTCTGAGAATGTAGAAAATTTTATTATATTTTGCTCATTTAGCTTTCCCATCATTTCAAAAAACTTATCAAGCCAACCATCCTCATATACCCATTTATGTGTTCCGGGCCATTCACCAAACTTTTCTCCATCGTCCATATAGATTGCCATCGGAAATCCATCTTTATTGAGTTCATTGAGGTACTCTTCTATCTCCTCAGGTGGTCTGAAAGGAATGAAATAGCGCAGTTTAGCATCAATAGGGAAGATAGCAATTCTTTTTTCATTGAATTCACTGATATAATATGTATGGAGATGAGATGGGTCAAATCCACTTACAATAAAATGTCTATCATCAACGACCACATATTGCATTCCAGCCTTTGCAATGTCTTCTACGAGGTCTGGTTCCCAGACTCTTTCTGTTAGCCAGACACCCGAAGGTTTAACATCAAATTTTTTTTTGATATACTGTGAGAGCAAAGAAATCTGTTTTCTTCTATCCCTTTTGGGAATAGATGCCAGAACAGGTTCATAGTATCCACCTGAAAGGAACTCTATCTGTCCTTTTTGAGCAAGTTTCTTAACGAGTTCAAGATAATAAGGGTTGTTTTTTTCGAACCAGTCTATAAGTACACCGCTTGTATGTAGAACAAACCTGAAAAAAGGAAAATTACTAACCTTCTCAAGAAAAGGTATATAACATCTTTCTGCTGCTTTCTCTATCACCCAGTCAAAGTTACCCAGTGGTTGATGGTTATGAATACCAAAGATAAAT
>SOKM01000320.1 GCA_004375785.1 Candidatus Cloacimonadota bacterium
GTGTTGGTTTGCTTATTAATGCTTAAATTGATATGAACAGATTTTGCTGAAATAGTTGGGAAAATGTTAAAGGAAAAACCATCTTTGCACACAAGGGTTTCTGAAACTCCACTGGTCAGGTCGACAAATGAGGCATCATCTACATAGATAATCGCACTATCAGTAAAACCGCTTACATCGTAAAATCTGATTTCAACATGTGCAGTTTCAGCCGCTGCTGGTGCAGTATTTGGTCCCGCTGTTAATTCCTGCCAACCTGCAGAGTCAACACTATAACTACTCCCGAAGCTGCTAATCCATCCGCCGCTTCCATCAAACCACCGTATGTACAGTCTTGCTCTTACAAATGGGTCGTTATCAAAAAAATATAATGTGCCTTCATATCCGTTTCCTGGATTAACAGGTGTAACATATTGAGTTAACCTCTGTGTAGCTGTTGACCTCAGGATAAATTTTGCACTGTATGAGCCAGAGTGCACGGTTCCAGATTCTCGAAATAGGTCGTATCCAGTTGTTTCTTTATGCCAGTAATGAGCTGAATCACCTGTCCAGTTTTCAAACCCGGGGTTTTGAAGAAGATTCTGTCCCCAGACAAAGGTGGCTGAAAGGAAAAAAACAACAACGAATGAAATTAAGAACTGTTTCATAAAGCCTCCTTTTTTGATTACCACTTCTATTTCTTTTTTGCCACAAAGACTCTAAGACACCAAGATTATAATCTCGTCTTCTGTTATACGCTTACGATGCCCGTATCGTCTTACGGTTACGTTTTTCGTCTCTTAAAATTAGTCCAAGCACTTCCGAGTTTGTATAGTTGTCGTGCTGACTTATCATATATATCAACGAGTTCGTTGATAAGGTTTACTTTTATATTATAGATATCTCTGCATTCTTCAAGACTAACAATTGTTTCATTACATTCACCCATTGCATCGTCCAAATATTTTTGAAAACCTGCTTTCTGATGACGCTTAGCATATCCTTCAGCGATTAAACGAGGAATTGATTTACAGGAACGTGACAGCTGATTTTTAAGGTCATATTTTTCTGAATCAGGTAGTGTGGGAATAATTTCTTTCATAACCATGAGCATTGCCTTATAAGTATTCTGATAAACTTCTAAATCACGAAAACTCTTAATTACTTGCATGTCCGTTACCGATTGACGCTCTACGATACGGGCTTCGTTACCCTAACCGTTACCGACACCTTTACTGTTTCACCTCGTGTGGAACTCAACAATATCTCCGTCCTCTAAAACCTCATCTCTATCAATCCTCATACCATTAATTTCTCCTTCTCTCCACAACCGAACAAATTTCAGTTCGTTTATGAAATCCCGATGAATCCCTGAAGCAAGTTCTATTATCTTCGACCCTCTCTTCAGAACAAAAGGATGGGATTTATCTATCTCTCTATTGGGCGGCTTTGTATAAACCCTGATTATCTCAAGCGATTGAAAAATCTCTTTCTTTAATCTCTCTATTCCAGTTCCTTTGAGGGCAGAGATGCTGAGCAACCTGAATTTGGTATCGTATAATGCCATGAGTCGTTTCAAACGAAGAGCAGCACCTTCAAGGTCTTCCTTGTTGCAGAGAAAGATGGATTTTTTTAACATAAAATGTTCATCGCTTATCTCTTCGTCTTTCATTGTTACCTTGATATGGGCAGTTTCAAGAAGATTTAATAATGATTGTGTGTCATTATCAATATCTTCTTTTCCAAGATTAAGAACTAATAGAATTATGTCACTACCCCTTGCAATCCCGAATATCCACCCCGGGGCATAATCATTTGAAATTGGAGGCATATCAACAAGCTGGATTTGAATATTGTCATAGAGAATCATCCCCACCTGCGGTTTCTGGGTAGTAAAAGGATAATCGTGAACCTCTGGCTCAGCATTTGTCAGTGCTTTAAGAATTTGTGATTTTCCTGTATTTGGCTGACCGAGCAATACAACCTGAGCTGCGCCTTCTCTGGGGACATGATAAAAATCAAAACGCGCAGTGAATGATTTCTTCCCTAACTCTCTTTTTAACCTTGATATTTTTCCCCTGATGTCTGCCTTAAGTTTATCCGTGCCTTTATGCTTGGGCATAATGGCAAGGAGTTCGAGATAAATCTGTATTTTCTCCTCAGGACTATGGGCAAACTTTAATTCCCGTTCTTTCCGGTAATAGTTAGGGGGTAGATTTGTAGGCATTGATTATTCCTTAATAATCCTCACTTAATTTCTTTTTTTATTTTTGCCAGTTGTTTGTTCAACTTATCCATAAAAAAGCAGATTACATCACCTTCAGGAGAAAAAAAGGGTTGATAAATAACGGTATTATAAAGGTCAAACCTGAGAAATACCTTCTGGTCAAACGCAAGAATTTGATTGGTCCCTGTTCCAGCGACATATAACAGATGTTCATCATCGGGACTAAAAACGAGACTTCTTCCTTCGCCAAAACATTCATTGATAGTTGAAAAATCGGGGTCAAACGAGGGAATTTCTTCTCCATCAAGAACAATACTTGCTCTTTTTACCCTGGGCTTTATCATTATAAATGCATAGTGAAGGTCGTCCTTTGAAAATGCGACGCTATTTGTAAAAACCTTATTTGCGACAGCAACTACAACCCCGTCAAATTTCACTTTTATTTCGTTTGTAGTTATGTCTCTTTGTAAAACGATAAAGTGGTCACCTTTTTCAGATAAGAGGAAGTATTCGACAGGATTTTTTGAATCAAGGGTTGCTTTCTTATTACCATCGATAATAACACTTTTTTTAGTCTTGCCATTACTTACAACTGCCCCATAATGTTCTCCATCACCAGAGATAGAAAGAAATAATGGTAAACCGTCAATTTTGTGTCTTTTGCCATCAAAGACCAGAAAATCTCCAGTTCCATCAACTACCCAGTAAAGAAGGTGCTTACCATCTTTGCTAACCTCAGGTTTTGCTGAGTAAGGTGAGCCATCAATGGGCTTTCCGTCCTTAATTACTTTCTTCATCTTTTTTGGTTCTTTTTTTGTGAAGATAAGACTACCATCATCAAGAAATTGAAGTGTTTTCCTCCTGTCTTCTGACTTTATAACTGTCTTATAGCTGTATTTAGCAATTTCCTTTCCATCCTTAACAATTACTTCGTTTTTTCCATCGACTGCGAGGTATGCAAAGTTTTTTCCACTCGGACTTAAACTAATAGCATCTATTGCTGTATAGACTTTCCCCACCTCTCCATCGTAAATAACCGCTTCGCCTTCCATCTCTTCTTTTATAGCTGCAAAATGTTCGCAGTCCTGTGAGAAAATAGGTGAGCATTCCTTAATTTTTATATCAGCAGGGATCTGGTATAGCACCTCTTTTTTTTCTCCCCCACAGGAAAGAAGGGAAAAGCATAATCCAACAAGAAATGTATAAGCAATAATTTTTTTCATAATTCCTCCTGACTTCATCAAACATTATTATTAACAGGGATTTTAAGAGATTGAAACCTGTTAATGTTATTAGGTTTTCTTTCAGACTCCTTTCAGTGTCTCTTTTATGAGTTCTTCAAGTGTATCTATCTTTTTCTCTTTGAGAACTCTTTCTACAAGTTCTCTCGCTTTTGTTGCTTTAAAACCAAGTGAAACGAGCCCACTTATTGCTTCTTTTTTTATAGGGGGGATCTGTGCGATGGGCAGCGCTTCCTTAATTTCTTCTTTCAACTCAAACATAATTCTTTTCGCAGTCTTTGGACCAATACCATGAATTGAAGTAAGTGTATTCATATCCTCCTCAACTACCGCCCTCTCAAAAGTTTCCACAAGTGTCTCTGAGAGAATACGAAGAGCTGTCTTTGCACCAATCCCCTGTACTGACACCAGCTTTCTAAAGAGTTCCTTTTCATTCAGTGTGGCAAAACCATATAGATTGAGTTCCTCATTCTTGATTGTAATAAAGGTGAGAAGTTTTACGCCCTCGCCTTCATTTCCTATTGACTCAGAGGTAGAAATAGGGATATTAACCTTTATCCCAAAACCACCTATCTCCACAACGACAGATGTAGGGCTTTTATGAACTATTTTTCCTTTTACATAATCAACCATTTCTGTAAACTATTTTTAACCCTTTCTATTCCTATTGTCAAGACTTTTTTTGCCACAAAGACACTAAGACACCAAGATTATCAAATAGTTCTTTTTTTCGATAATGTTCTATAACTAATATTTCTCCTTTGTGCCTTCGTGACTTAGTGGCTGAACTGTTTCTTTTTTGCCACAAAACCACAAAGACTTAATTAATCTTAGGTAGCCGCTGGCCTGTATTGTTTTCACTTTTTCATTTTAACTTTTTACTTTTTACTTGGAATTTCCCTCCTCCCTCTTCCCTGTTACTCTAATGCTCTGTTACATTTACTGCCAGTGTCACTTTATTCTTTGACTTTTATTATCTTACATCGTACATCATACATCCCAAAATTAACTTTTCTTCTTACTGCTCTCTCTTCTCTCTTCTGCCTTCTATTTCCATCAACCCACACAGGTGCTCGTAAGTAGATAATTTAAGTGCGTTAAGGTTGTATCCGCCCTCAAGGATTGAAACGATGCGTCCATTACAGATTTCTTCTGCAAGTGCTCCAATCATACGAGTGAGAAGACCGTAATCCTCTTCCAGTAGATTTATACCCGCAAGTGGGTCATCCCTGTGTGCATCAAAACCGCTTGATATAAGGATAAAATCAGGCTTGAAACTTTTCATCGTTGGAAGAAAACGCTCTTCAAACACTTTTTTATAAGTTGTGATATCTGCACCTGCCGTTAGTGGTGCATTCATTGTGTACCCTTTTCCTTCATTAATACCCACCTCGTTTTCGCTTCCTGTTCCTGGATAATGGGGAAATTGATGAATTGAGAGATAGAAGACTGTTGGGTCATCGTAAAATGCAGCCTGTGTGCCGTTTCCATGGTGAACATCCCAGTCAATAATTGCGACCCTTTTGAGGTCATGCTTTTTCTGGATATACCTTGCACCAATTGCAATATTATTAAAGATACAAAAACCCTTTCCTCTTTCAGGCATAGAATGATGACCAGGAGGTCTGACGAGGCAGAGTGCCTTTTTTATAGTTCGAGCCATAATGGCATCTATTGCAGCAAGAACCCCACCAACTGCAAGAAGAGCAACCTCATAGGTTTGAGGGGAGACCGCTGTGTCCATATCGAGCATATCACCACCCATCTCTGAAAGTTTTTTTATAGATTCAATATATGGTTTTGAATGAATATATTCGACAACTTCTAAGGGTGCAAGATAGGGTTCAATCTCTTTTGTTTCTTTTAATATTCCCTTTTCTTTAAGGTATTGATAAATTGCAGTAAGCCTTTCAGCACATTCAGGATGGTTTCCTGTCCTGTGGTCAAGGTATCTTTCATCATAAACAATCCCTGTTGTGAAGTATTTACTTTCCTTGTTCATCATAACAAAATATCACAGGATATTAAAAATGTCAAGAAAACAGTTTTGGATTAAAATAACAGGTGAGCCCTGAACCGTATGCTCTAGGGCAAGGCATCTTGCCTCGCATTCTTATGATAGCGCCGGGGCTTGTCCCCGGCAATTTATGTAGGGGCAGACCCACGAGCCTGCCCTTCCTGCTTTCTTCTAATTTCTGTTTTTTATCATTATAAGTTTCTTGCTAAAAGATTTATCTCCAAAGATAGCTTTTAGAAAATATATGCCTGAGCTTAACTTTTTGTCATTATCATCATCACCATTCCAGGTGAGAGAATAGATACCTCTGTCCATTACTTGAGCAAGTAGAGTTCTTACTTTTCGTCCGGAAATGTCATAAATACTTAATTCAATCTCCGCCTTATCACTTGGCACTTGGCACTGAACACTAACCACTGAAGTAAAGGGATTAGGTGAAATCTTTAGAGAAAAAATAAATTTGTTTTCTTGTCCTGAGGACATTGCCCCACCAATTCCCTTGTCGCCAGACCACAACGGCTTTACATAGATCTTTCCAAGGGCAGGATCGTCTAACCTATCCCAGTTCCACTTCTCGACCGAATCAATATTTGTAGAACCCCAGTAATTATTTTTTGCAAAGATGTCTATAGAGGTATTATTGTAAGCATTAAAAAGCCAATTCCCAAAGATATAGTTGTGTCCTTTCCCTCCTAAATTTGGTGATGCACTATTGGTAATGTAAATACCATACTCAGAGTTGTTGATTATTTTGCTATCCTTAATTGAGGGATGAGATGTTCCAGAAAGATAAACTCCTGTCTCATTCCCTTCGATGACACACCCTTTTACATCACAAGATGCATCACCATTGAAAATAATGCCTGTGCTGTTTGAAGAAACCGTATCATTCTTCAAAGTTCCAGTAACTCCATCTCCAATGTAAATTCCATAAGTAGTATTGTTCTTAAACACACAATCCTTAACAGTAATATCAGAATTTCTTGTTAACTTCAATCCCGCTTCATTACTCCTGAATGTGCAATCCTTCATTGAAAGGTTTTCTCCCTCACAAAGCACCAACCCCCTCTCCGCATACTCAATTTCAAAATAATGAATCTCCCTTACCTCTCGTTGAGGTGTGTCTCGAAGAGACGGGGTGTAGTCCCCTCTAAAAAGAGGGGTGTCTCGAAGAGACGGGGTGTGTTTCTGGAGTAGCAGAGCTTGCTCTGCGTTTTGGAGTGCAACAAGTCCTCTTGTTGCTCGGTCTGCGTCTATTTGCGCGAAACAAGTTTCGCTACTCCTTCCTCCTTTGCCCTCCCAATTTAACCCTCCGAGCTCAATTCCATACCAATCTGCTACCGACGGCTCATAAGCATCGGAAGTGAACACTATTGGAAAGTGGACAGGCTGTCCATCAATCGTTCCCTTTGAACTCTTTAACTTTTCAACTTTTGAACCTTTTAAGTTACTTCTCTCCTGCCATAAATCCTTTGAACCAATTAAACCAATAAAACTAATAGAACTAATTGAACCAGGTAGTTCGCCTTTTGACAGACCCCTTTTCGGCTTAATCTCAATATTCCCCTCGACTATGACCTCGATTAGATTTTCTGAGACTCCAAGATTTCTAAAGTCCATACCTGCCGCTGCTCTTATTTCAGTCCCTTCTAATATCGTGAGACAGACAGAGTCAGGAATCCAAATGTCGCCACAAAGACTGATTATACCACTCCAGGTCGTATCGCCAATTATTCCAGAAATATAATGACCGGAAAAATCCAGCATTCCATTTGACGGATCCTCCTCATTGTCAAGTATAAGTGCATCAATTGATTCAGCTATCGATGACGACCAGAGATTACCGTGCCCATAAGTAAGAAATGGACAAACATTCATTACTTCCCATGTCCCGTTCCATCGTATATGATTAGCACCATCGTTTGTCGTATCCGCATCGGATAGATTGCCAAGGTTGACTGCTCCAGAATCCACTCCAAACCAGGAAAATACACCAGCACTATCATTCATTTCTGCTGTGTTGAATACAAATGTTCCAGTATATCCAGAGATACCTTTAGGTGCTGATAAAGCAAATCCATAGAAGTTATCCTTTAATACATTATCTTCATACCTTACATTGTATATTCCAGGCGATGTCATTGCATAGTATTTACTGAACCGAGTGCCACAGGTATTGTCTTCAAAGGTATTTCCTTTTACAAGTATATCTGTCTCTCCAGTATGCACACCAGGAACACCTAACGATAATCCTGCAAACTCACGATAATATCTCTTATGCAAACCGTGATTGATTGGATATTTCGCATTGCTGATGAATGTGTTGTTGAGGAATTGCATCTGTGACCCTCTTGTTACCGCTATATCAAACCCATGCCACTCATTGGATTCAACATAGTTATTCTCAAAGACTCCATTCACAAAACCTTTTGCATACACACCTTTATAGTCATTTACAATCCTGTTGTTGGTGACACTTATTTCACCACAGTTGTTTAAATATATTCCAGTGCCAGATGTCAAAACTGTATCTTCTGGCTCACCTAACGGTAGAACTCCACCTTCTTCCCCTTTGGCTAATAACTGAGAGGGAGGGTTGTTACTTATATCACAACTGTCAATCACAACTCCAGAACAGGAAATGCAGTGTATCCCTGTGTAATTATCAAAGATGCTGCTTTTCTTAATTGTAAGTGAAGCCTGCATCGCCTTTATACCCATCTCATTATTTGATATAGATACATTCTGCAAAATCGGTGCGGAGTTTGTTTCGCAAGTAATTGCGTTCTTACCGTGTCTCAAATTTACATAGTTTAATGCACTTGTGTCCGAGGAAGTGAATCTGATACCAAACCAATCTCTCATCTCTCCTTCTGTCCTTGCAGAGATAAAATAGACAGAGTCTGTTTCCGTTGCCTCAACAAGAAATCTCCCACCATCTGCAACGATAATCTCAATTCTATCATCATCAATGCCAATCTTCCTGTCATCGTATAAAGGAACGATCATAACTCTGACACCTGAACTTATCGTCAAAGTCGCTCCGCTTATTACCACATCACCCGTGATATAGATGGTTTCCATATCCCAGACAGTATTCTCCGTTATATACCCGGAAAATGTGAACGGTAATTCCTCTACCTGTTTATATCTTATCTCATAAGCAGGCTCATTACCATCTGTCCACACTGTATAGAGAGTTCTATCAAAAGATGGAATCTTCTCAATATAACCCTGAGGATATTCCGAAAACTCAGGTGTGGATTCTATTATTTGAGAAGGAAGCCATATTGTGCCTACCCTCATCGAATAAACTACATTTGAAATAGCTTGTAGTGGAGAACCCTCCGTATATATGCATATATTCCCATCAAGTAGTTGAGGATTTCGAGAAGCGTTCAATGGATTGCTCACTGTTTCTATCGCCATCCAGTCTGTTGCTAATCCCCTTTGCCTGTGCCTTATTATTCCTTCATCCTCCCATACTACATGAATTATATCATTTTTTACACAACAGAAAGGACTGATGGATACTTCATCTGGAGAAGAAACAACATCCGGCGCTTCAGGCCATACTCCACCGAGCCTCTGCTTGCAGTAAACAGTATTCTTCCCGTCTCCTATTGCTCTCGACCAGGAAACTACTGGAATGTTATTATCATCTAAGTCAAGGGATGCTGAAACATATTCAGGAGTAGTTGGATGGGTAACATACTCGGTTGCTTCATCAAGAATTACATCCTCTATGATAGAAGGTTCCTTTGCTTTTGCATCAAATGTAGAATAGTGCAATTCATATGTCACTTCACCTGGATAATTTAGGGGCTCGGTTATCATTTCCCACGCCAGATAACCAATGCCAACATCATCAATTATAAGTGATGGCGGAGAATACTCTATCTTCACTCCTATATGTTCAATTAGAGAATGCAGCTCGCTCCATCCCGCAACATCTGTGTATCTTGCGAAGTTTATCTTATAATCGTTCACCCATACCGCTCCAAGGAACCTTTCCACAATCATATCTTTATAACTTGAAAGAGCAGGAAACCTGCCTTCTCCGATACTGTAACCCTCCACCCAACCGTCTATTCCCTTAAATCGGATACTGTGCATTATCTTTCCATCATCTTCGTAAAGCAGATAAAACTTCCTGAATCTATCATTATAAACAAATTTTTGGTTACTGTTCGACATTGTAGCACCTTCTGAATTGCTCACTAACACATCAGGAATGAAGACCGTGAGCCTGTGATTACCTGCATCAGTAATCTCAAAACTCGCAGTTCCTTGAGGAGTAGCCAGAACAGTAAAATCCGTTCTTACTCCCGCAGCTAAATTCTCATCCACAACGGTATAAGGAGTAAATTCTTGCTCCGCTGAGACATACAAATCCGCAAGCACATTCAAAACAGAACCCCCAGAAGGAACATTTATCACATAACTTGTACTTTTAACAACATTATCCCATTGGCTGAAAAGAAGTGCATTATCCCTCTCATCTGTATCAATAAACACCCCTCTCATTGTTCCTCCATTTAGTTCAGCTACTTCAGGACAACTATCAGGATGACCATCATATGGTATGAATGAGGCGAGAAATACTAAGGAATCTATGCCATTAGGGTCAATAAACTCACCATAGATTCTTTTATAGGATGGCCTATTACTATAGGGTGCCGTAGTATTAATATCAATGGTATTTGGTTTATGTATCTCGATTTTTAAATATTTATTATTCTTTCGAATGTGAGCAATTCTCAATGAATCAATAATCCATAAAGTATCAGAATCATCTTGAAGAATATAGCTATTTACTTGCCACCTTAATGTATCTACCGTAGAATTAGTGTCTTCAACGAAATCTTTAATTACAAAATAACCACCTTCATTAAGAAACAGAACCTCCCTCGACCAACGCTCCAAATTCTTAACACAATCACTGGCATCACCGTATATGTATCCAAAATCAGGTGAATAATAGAATTTTTCTATCTTCCCCCTTGTGTCTTTAACCTGGGATGTATCGTTATCTGCTATAATTACATTATGATAATCTGCACTTCCACCTGTTCTAGGATTGTAAACTTTGGCATAGCCCCAGTCTTCCAGAAACCATCTGCCATTCATTCCAAATATAAAACTATTCCTATCTCGATGTCTATGAGATAGATACTCTTCAAGTGTATCTCCTTTGAAAGCAAAAATAAAATCATTTAAATTCCAACCTGTTCTGAATATCCCCCATCCAATCTGAGGACATAGATATGCCTTTGGAAGTGAATTAGGATTTAGTGTGTCAAGCAAATTATCAAACCATAAATAAGGATAAAACAGTTGTATATATTCTTGACCTTCTGGATACATTCTATGAGAAGGACGCTTATTAATATACCACTGAGCTAAACTATCATGGTAAAAAGAAGCAAGTCGATACATCTCAAATGTCACATAGACAGCACCCCAACCATAATCACTAAAATTTACCTCTGCAGAATAACTCAAAGAATCAGGTATGAAAGTACTATCAAAATTTGTATCCGCCCAAACTGGAAGCATACTATATAATCGCCATCTTGCATAGTTCTTTAAATAATTTTCGTTTCTTAATGAATTTTCTAATACTGTATCTGCTTGCATAAAAAGTAACAAATATGGCATTGAAAATGAAGAATACGATAAACCCTCACTTAAACCACCAGCAGGATCACAAACCCAATTTGTTTTTACTATTTGTTCCACTTTCGCTCTTGCTGTATCAAGAAATGTCTCAACAAATGCATCATCTGTCACTAATGAACCAATCCCCATTCCACTCATTATTATGAAATTCCCATTTGGCCATTTCCAGGGCTCCTGTGAATTAGTAGCATGTAACGCCCTTAAGTATGTTTGATTAAGTCCAAGAGTTATGATTGAATTTTGAACCGTCATTCGTTCATACGTAGAAAGATAGTCGTATAATATATCATATGTAATTGCAGCTGACCATAAAAAGAATCCTGTATCTAAAAGACTCCATTTTGACCTCGGATTATGAAAATCAGGGTCAGTCCACTGTCTCCAATCATTACATAATGATAGTAAAATTTCTCTTGCTCTTTCTCTCACAGAAATTGAATCTTGCTCCAATAAATAATAAAATGGAAAAATATTTAACCGGCGTTCAAGTTTGCGAGAGAAACTAAGCCATAGTTCACGTGTAGTATTATCGGAATGACCATTTGGCTGAGGAAAAGGATGGTACGATTTTATTGTATCAGTTTTACTATTATACAGCACTGTTATTGAATCATATCGTCTTATAAAATCATTTTGATCTTCTATCAAAAACCATAACTCTGAATATTTTATGTTGCATGTTGTTAAATCTTTTGTTTTTCTTGGTATTAATACAGTGTCAACATATTCTTCATCAAACAACAACCTCGGATGCTCCCCTTCTGGTGGGGTGGTGATAATCACATCATCATAAAACACCTCACCATCAGATCCCGGAGTTTCTTCTGTTGTGCCGAGGGAGATCTTGTTTGAGACATAATTGGAATTCATAGGCACAAATGTGCCTTTCAATTCCCCATCCACATAGAAATCGACCACAGCAGGAAGAGGTGGGTCGGGATGGCGATGTATCTGAATCTTATACCACATATCAGTGGAATCGATGTATGAGCCGAAGTGTATCCCATTCGCATCCTCAATATTTATTTCGAATGGATGATGATTGGGAATCATTCCAACCGTATCAAGAACTAATGCAATGTCAGTCTTATAAGCCAACCCCTCATCAGGGATATTCCACAATTCACAGAGGATGAATTCGTCAATCGGGCTGTGTGTATAATATATCCACAGATAAAATTCAATCATATATTCAGAAGATGAATTGGTGAATATTTTTGATGCGTTAGCGTAGGAATTGTCGTCAAGATCTTGAATACGCAAACTCCATGCACCATGACTTTGAGTCTGATAATTATTATCGGGATCCTCAACAGCAACACGAATATCACCATTACTACCTGTACTTATATTCCAATTTGAAATCCCCTCCCATTCTTCAAATGTACTCCTAGATAATATAGTCCCATTTAATACACTTAATGGGACTATTATTATAGTAAACATTATTATTACAATATTCTTCATCTTTGCCTCCTCTCATTTACATATACAATCTTTTCTTTTTTTTCACTTCTTATCATCCCAGATTTAGTAATCAGTTTTACAAAATAAACACCTGAAGTTATTTCTATTCCATTATTATCTTTACCATTCCAGATTATTTCATATCGTCCTGGAACAAAGTAACCACCTGCTAAGTCCTTCACCCTCCTACCTTGTGCATCATATATTTCTACAGAAACAAAAGATTTGCTTGGAATGACAAATGATATTGTAGTTTGATTGGAAAAAGGATTAGGATAAGTGATAAAAAAACTTGTTGTCTGTTTAACTTTCTTATCACTTTCTGCAATCCCTGTGCTAATATACTTATAGATTATGAAACTGTCCCAGGCTGCAATGTAAATAAAACTATCTACCACAAATATATCCCTGCAACGACCTGGAGTATCAAAACTTACTAATAAATTCATGCTATCAGGTTCCTCCCAATAGGCTACTCTAATTCCACCTTCAATGTCCGCTTTGTCTTCACCCTTTTTCTTTCCCTGTGCCCACCAATCATCAGCCGATACATATACCTTATCATTTACAACAAATAATCCATAAGGAGTAGCTGCCATACTAACTTGTTTTACAAGTGTTGGCAAAGTAGGGTTAGAAATATCAATCATATTTACTTTGCCCTGACCTCCAAAACCGTCTTCTTCAGTAACAAAGGCATAATTTCCAGTTACCCAAACATCGTAAGCTCCTGTGCTAGGAATACCAATATGACCAATAATTGAAGGATTGGAGGGGTTGGAAACATTTACAATCAATAAACTATCCTTATCTGCAAGATATGCTAATGTATCTCTAACGAAAAGATCAATTACTCTCCCTGGAGTATCAAGAGTACATAAAATTGAAGGATTTAATAAATCTGAGATATCGATTATAAGGAATCCAGCTGAACCATCAGCAAAGTATGCGAGAGAATCTGTTGCGTATATTCCTTTTGGTTCATCCCCTCCGTAAATTGGAACTATAATCCAGCTTATTCGTGTTAAATTTGCAGGATCAGAGATATTAATTATTGCAAATGCTGGTCCTGCAAGAGCACCATTTAAAAAGGCAAGGGTGTCGATAACGAATACACCTGTAGGCCATTCTAAACCAAGGAAGTCAGTAACGTTCGGAGTTTCTGGGATACTAATATCAATAGATGTTAGTCCTCCTCTGTCAGCGATGTAAGAGTACTGTCCTTGAGTAAATACGCCGTTAGCTGATCCCGGTGTCACACACGCTCCCACCCTCACAATAGAATCGGCCCTTGCTGTCTGGGCAGTTAGAGATATTGCAATAACACAGAATAGAAGTAAAAACCCAACTCTAATTTTCATCTTCCTACCTCCTTTTGGAAGCATAAAAGCTTATTCAATTTTGACTATCTTTTGGTTTATCTTCTTTGAACCGACTGTTAGTTGACAAAAATAAAAGCCGCTCTTAGGGACACCGCTCGAATCAACATTTCCATCCCATTGGAACTTATGAAGACCAGGTTTTTGTACCCCATTTACAAGCGTTTTCATTAAGCTTCCTGATACATCGTAGATTTTTAGGGTAATATGTTCAGCCCTGGTTAGTTGGTAATGAATGCTGGTTACTGCATTGAATGGATTTGGGTAAATTTGAAGTAAGCTTAAGTCTCCGATTCCTATCTTTCGCATTTCCTTCTCTTTAACTCCTACTACAATATGTTTTAGAATTTGTAAACTGTCATAATCGGCAATAAATACTAATGTGTCAACAGCAAATACACCACGAGGATCTCCCGGAGTGTCGTAACTCGCAACGACTGTAGGGTTCAAAGGATCTGAGATGTTAACAATCCTTAATCCACCTTCTACGTCTGCTCTTTCGCTTGAAGCTGACTCAGGTCTTATTCCACCTACGTGTCTTTCTTTTCCTTTTTGTATAGACCAATAATCAGCAGCAGCAACATATGCATAATCTCCTGATATCCACACATCAAGCGGGTTGCCATTAAGAGTATTAACGCTGGCTACAATCTGAGGTGATGCAGGATCAGAAACTTTAACTATTTGAAGACTTCCATCATTGCCGAAATTACTTACACAGGTTGCATATGCAAATGTATCAACAACATAAATGCCACGGCAACTACTAGGCATTGAAACAGAACTTACATAAAGAGGATTCATAGGGTTAGCAACATTTATAATTTGTAAACTATCTACATCTGCAATATAAACAAGAGTATCTTTCACAGCAAGGTCTATTGAATATCCTGGTGTATCATAAGCTTGAATAGTATCTGGTGAAGAGGGGTCAGCTACATTAATTTGCATAACGCCTCTGGTACTTGTAGCTAAATACACGACAGTATCTTTAAGTATGACCCCTGTGGGATCGTTAACTCCGCCACCAGAAAGGTAACACCATCCAAGTAGATATAAAGAATCGGGTTTAGCAACGCTAATAGTTATGAATATAGTGCCTAAAGCTGTTAAATTACAATAAGCAACAGTATCCTGTACATAAATTCCCAATGCACCTATTGGTGGGCCGCTGTTTAGGCTACACGCCACCCAGGGATTAGTTGGGTCGGATATATTTACAGTTGTAACATATCCCCTGTCCGCCACATACGCAAAACTATCCTGCACACACACGCCCCAGGTTATCCCTGGTGTTGCACACGCTCCCACCCTCACAATAGAATCGCTCCTTGCCGGCTGTGCAGTAAGGGATACTGCAAGGATACAAAAGAAAATAATAAAACCCAATCTAATTTTCATTTAACACCTCCTTTTGGAAGCATAAAAGCTTATTCAATTTTGACTATCTTTTGGTTTATCTTCTTTGAACCGACTGTAAGTTGACAAAAATAAAAGCCACTCTTAGGGACACCGCTTAAATCACCACTTCTATCCC
>SOKM01000022.1 GCA_004375785.1 Candidatus Cloacimonadota bacterium
GACCCAATGAGCAGTTTATGCCGAGTGCATCAACGTCTAAATCCTCGAAAGCAAGTGCAAAACCGGTCGGGTCGGTTCCAATAAGTGTTCTACCATTCTTGTCAAATGTCAGGTTTGCGATAATGAAGCTGTCAGGAGCGTTATCCCTTACTGCAAAACATGCAGCCTTCAGTTCTCGTATATCAGAGAAGGTCTCGAGTATAAAGAGGTCAACACCTTTTTTCTTGAAAACCTTTACTTCTTCACTGAAACAATCATAGACTTTAGCAAAGGAGAGAGTCCCCGAAGAAGGGAAGAATTCTCCTGTCGGTCCCAGGTTGCCCGCCACTAAAACGTTCGATGTCGCTGCATTCTGTGCAATAGCAACTGCACGTTCGTTGAGCTCCTCCATTCTTTCTTCGAGACCAATTGTTTTGAGTTTCAGCGGATTTGCCCCAAGCGTCGCTGTCAAGAGTATGTCACAGCCTGCTTTGACATACTCTTTCTGAATTTCAAGAATTGCTTTTTGGTTGCGGAGAAGAAAGATTTCCTGAGAAAACTCACTAAAGCCCCCTTTAATTAATTCCGTTCCCACTGCACCATCAAGGAAAAGTACTTTCTTTGAAAGAATATTTTTCAGTTCATCTCTTTTTATCATTATATAATTCTCTCTTTACTCATAAAAGTTCACTCAACTACGTTACATTAAAAAAAAGGTTGTCATTGCGAGAAAACCTGTCATAATGACTACTGAAGCAATCTCAAATTACAGCGCAGCGTTTTATTACAGCATTTACGTTTTATCACAACGAAGTATTTTCTTACAATGAAATGTTCTCTTACTCCACAGCATTTCTTCACTTTATCCTTTTCTCTTTATCCTTGCATAGCATAATCTGTGTGCTTTTTTATAGTCCCCATTTCTTTCCTTTTATCTCTTCCATAAATGGTCGTAGAAAAGCGGTTTTTCCTCTTGGAACGGCAATATAGAGTCCAGAGATAAGCGGTTTTAATTCTTGAAGGAGCTTTATAAGTTCATCCTGAAGAAACGGAAGCCAATTCTCCTTTTCTTCGACAATATTCATAAGTTCCCGTGGAACCTGTATACCCGGAACCTCGTTCGCAATGTATTCGAACTGTTTTTTACTCTTCGGTATGAATATGTTGAGAACAACCGGGGTGTTTTTAAGGTCTACCTTTTCAATAAAACCCCTCAGGGTTTTAGAGTCAAAGAGTGGTTGTGTCACAAAATAGTCTGTGCCTGCGTCTATCTTCTCTTCTATCTTTGCCATCTCTTTCTTTATATCGGGAGGGCTCGGGTTTACGGCAGCTCCAACGTAAAAATAGGTTGGGTTTGTATAGACATTTCCTGCAAAGTCTTTGCCTTTATTCAATAATTTTATAAGTTTGATAAGTCCGGGCGATGTTATATCATAAACAGCAGTTGACTGGGGATAATCACCAAGAGAAGGCGGGTCGCCAGATATGGCAAATATGTTATTGAGCCCGAGCGCACAGGCAGCAATAAGGTCTGATTGAATCCTTGTCAGGCTTCTGTCCCTGAGAGCAAAATGCGGAATTGCCTCGAGACCGCGCTCCCTTACAAGATACGAAAAGGCAACAGGATTCATTCGCACTCTTGCCATTGGAGAATCAAGAATACTTACAGCATCAACACCAAATTCCTTGATTTTTTCTATCCACTCTATGCTTTTCTTAACGTTTACACCTCTGGGCGGAGAGACCTCAACAACGACAAGTGATTTTGCATCTATTTGTTCTTCAACGATATTTTCAATCCGTTCTTTTACAGCGACTTCCTGTGTCTCTATCTCCTCTTCTTCAACAAACAGAAAATGGAGGGATTTCCCGGTTTTGGATTTGAGCATCGTAACGAGGAGTTCAATGTAAGTAGGTGTTGTTCCACAGCATCCGCCAACGAGCTTCACGCCCTTCTTTATAAACTCCCGTGCATACCGGGCGAAATGTTCACTCGAAGCGGGGAAAACAAATGTGCCATCTATGTATCGCGGAACACCTGAATTCGGCATAAAAGAGACAGGGATAGTGCTCTTTTCGAGAAAGTGAGGCATAAGTTCAAGGAACTGAAGTGGTCCAATACCGTGGTTTGCACCTATAGCAAGGAGTGAGAAATCCTTTGCTGCTTCAATTATTTCCTCGACTGTCTCTCCTGAAGGTGTTCGTAAACCTTCGGTAAAAGTAAAAGCAAGAATAATGGGAACGGATTTTCTACATTTTTCTATTGTCTCTAAGATAAATCTTGCTTCATTAGTTCCGATTTGTGTTTCAACAAGAAGGGCATCCACACCGCCCTCTACGAGACCCTCGACCTGTTCAATAAGACTTTCCTTGAACCATTCCTTTTCGTCTTCCTCTAAAAGTGAGAAGGTTTTACCGGAAGGTCCTATTGAGCCAGCAACCCATCTTCTTTCACCTGAAACCTTTTTTGCAAGCTCTGCCCCTTTTCTGTTGACTATTTTAATCTCTTTGAAGCCAACATAAGGGTCAAGTTTAAAAATATTAGCATCAAATGTGTTGGTTACCAGGAGTTCTGCACCTGCCTCTACAAATTCCGTATGAATTTCCATAACAAGACCTGGGTTTTCTATGTTCAATGTAGCAAAAGGTTTTTTAGATGAGAAGCCTTTTCTGTAGAGTGTGGTTCCCATTGCACCGTCTGCTATAACATAATTTCTTTCAAGATATTTCGCAAGTTCCATTATTCGTTCCCTCCCTTTAGAAGACTTTAACTACGTCCCATCTGTCTCATCCAAAATTAATATCTTATAAAGTCACCCCAAATATAAACAAAAAACAACATAAAGTCAAGGCAATTTATACATAAATATAGGATAAAGTAAACCCAATCTACGCCTTTTATTACAACAAAGTCAGGGCAATATTTATAGGTATGATTCCTTATTTGTTCCTTTATAAAACTAAATCCAAATCCCTGAATCCGGGATAACTAATCGCCTCTGTCACAGAGCCTGTCCTCCGAAGCCAGGACATTTACCCAATAACTTAAGATTTTCTCCGCTCTATTTGATAGAAAAACTTTATGTTTATGGTCTGGTTCTAAAACGGTTTTAAGTAATGAGATTTTCAAAATTTCTTCCAATAAGAACTTTCTATATCTATTCTTCTTATCTGTTTATGAATATTTACTAATGTATTTAATATTTTTTCACTCTGATTTATCTCTCCTATATCTGTATTAAATTCAGAAATAATTCCTTTCAGAAAACCTATAACACGCACTAATTGTTCTTTAATTATTCTTAAATCATCAGGTTTTTTAGGAGCTTTATTTAGATATTTGATAATATATTCAGTAATATCCTTAATTAACGGTATTCTCTTGAAATAAATATCATATTTTTCCAGAAGTATTGAGATATTTAATATTTCCATTTGAATATCTCCTATTGCATTCAATAATTTTTTCTTTAATTTATTATACCATTGAAGAAAATCTTTTTTCCTTAAGTAATTTGTAAGACGATATGAAAAGCCTGTGGCAAAAACAGTTATCCATATAACTATTATCGTTCGTATAAATTCCTGTTTACCCATTGTTTCCCACCATCTTGCATATATCCACCAAATTATAGTAGTTACGATTCCTATAATAACTGATGTCTGCATTTCTGTTAATCTCTTCACATCTACCTCCTTGTTTAAGGTTAGATATGAAGTGTATCACATTATATCCAGTTATGTCAAGTAATTTCAAAATTTACCTCCATTTTTAATCTTATTTCTTAGCCTGGCACGATTTCCCTCTGAAAAAAGTAGTATGCCCACCGAGGTTCCTGTCTGCCGAAGCTCTTGTCCACCGAAGCTTCAGCACAGGCATGGCCTGACCCCGTTTCGATTCCAAAATGTCATATCGCCTGCCCCGTAGGAGCTTGCTCGTATGGGGTCAAACTCCGTCCCCGCCTTTAAATGCCAAACACCAAAGGCAAAACAGGTAATATCTCAAATTTGTTTATGCACGGGGAAAATGATTGTTAGGTAAGCTTGAATTTCCGTTGTTGTGCCGAAGCCTTCTTCAGTATATCCAATATCTCCGATGCCTTTTCATCTCCTGAATCTGGGGCAGGAGCAAAAGAAACCGTGCTTGCTCCATCCTTGGTTCGCATGGTAGCGTCAGCTCCCTTTTCTATAAGGTATCTGATTACTTCAATATGTTCATTCTGCGCGGCAACCATGAGCGCAGTATGGCCAAGCTCACCATTTCGTGCGTCTATTTTGGCTCCTTCTTCGATGA
>SOKM01000111.1 GCA_004375785.1 Candidatus Cloacimonadota bacterium
TACAGCGAAGCGTTTGTTTACAGCGAAGCGTTTGTTTACAGCGAAGCGTTTGTTTACAGCGAAGCGTTTGTTTTACAGCGAAGCATCTGTTTTCCAGCGAAGCGTTTTATTCACAGCGAAGCGCCTGCCCCGTATGCCACTTCTAATTTTCTTTTCTATCATAACGTGGTCATATGGGGTTTGTTTTACTCTATAATCACGATTGCTGTGGCTAAGTTATCTGTATCTGAGATAGAGACATCCAACTTTCTATCTCCAAGTATCCTTTTTGATTTACCTCTAATTATAAGGTATGGTTTACCCATCTCATTATGAGTAACCTCTATATCCTTCCAGCTGAGCTTTCTTATGCCGGTACCAAGAGCCTTTGAAAATGCTTCTTTTGCAGCAAATTTTCCAGAAAAGCAGACATAAGGGTTTCTTTTTGAATTACAGTGAACAACTTCTGCAGGAAGGAATATCTTATTGATGAAACGTTCACCCCATTTTTCTATAGCACCCTCAATTCTCTCAACCTCAACAATATCAATTCCAACTGTCATAACAAACTTATACAATATTTTTCACTTAATGTCTATAAAAATACTTGACAAATGAAATTTTTTTGATATGATAACGCTATGGATTACTATACTGTATTAGGAGTGAGTAAAAGTGTAACCACTGGAGAGATTAGAAAGGCATATTTAGTTTTAGCGAAGAAATACCACCCGGATAAATTTACAGATAGGAAAGAAGCAGAAAAGATGCATGAGAAGTTTTCATTGATTGTTAAGGCATACAAGACACTTTTGGACCATACAAAAAGAACAGAATACGATAAAACGCTCGCAAGTACTTCCTATAAGCAGAAGGTAGAGGAGACTCCAAGGAAGATTCAGGCAAAGATGGCGTTTAAGAACGGAATCGAATATTACAAAAAAGGGAATTTCTGGAGGGCAGAAAAGTATTTCAAGTCTGCTGTATCACTCTCTCCTGATACTCCGCTTTATAATAGTTACCTGGGTCTTACCCTGGGACGGCAGGGAAGCAAAGATGGCGCATTGAAATATTGCCAGAAAGCAGTTGATAAGGAATTATACAATTCCCATTTTCACGTTAACCTTGGCATTGTTTATAAACTCCTCGATGATAATGAAAACGCACTTAAATGTTTTAAAGAGGCTCTTGCATGGAATGAAAAAGATTCGAGAGCACAGGAGGAACTTAAAAAAATAAAGCATAAAGTTAAAAAGAAAGCGGGTTTTTTCTCCCGATTCTTAAAAAAAGGAGGATAGATGGGGGAAGGTTTTGTTGATTATAAAGGAATTCTTGAAGAAACAGTGGGGAGCGTACTTGGTGCTATTGCTGCCAGTATTGTAGGAATGGATGGGATTCCTCTTGCCGATTTTTGTAAGGATGAATCTTATGACCAGACAATTTTTGACGCTGAGATAGCCACAATTTTATCAACAGGAGCGAGGGCAATAAAAGATACACAGGCTGGGGAGCTAAAAGAAATTATACTTACAACTGAAAGTACTACTATAATTGCCCACACCATAGGGGAAAATTATTTTGTTATGATTGTATTGAAAGGCGAATCACAAAATATTGGAATAGCAAGACTCTCTATCCGAAAACTCACTCAAGAATTTGCAAAATCACTTCTTTAATTTCTATATATCTCATCTAAAAACTTCTTTAAGAAGAGCTCCGGCTCTTTTTTATTTATTTCTTATATCCACTGGTATACTTTTTGCTAAGTTCTCCCCTGTAGGAGAGATTTTCCTCATCCACATACTTTTAATTTCATTTGTAATTCTTTTTCTCCTTTATTTTCTTAAGGAAAGGATTCCATATGTAATTATTGACTTTCTCTTAATCTTCTCACTTACTATTACAAGTATACTTACATTTGACATAAAGGAGCGCTTTCCTGTAAGGGAGAGAAGAGTTGAAAATATAGAAGAACATTTTGGAATGTTGCTGCAAGACCCTGTTAAGGAAGGAAAGCGAGTGGTTTTCAATGTCCGTTTAATAAATAATGATGATGGAGGTTTCCTTCCTTTTATTGCAAAGGTTTATGCGGAAAAATTGGAGCAAAACATTGGGTATGGAGATGTAATTAGATTTGAAGGACGATTAAAAAAACCTTTACCTGTGCAAAACCCGGGAGGATTCAATTATCGTAATTTTTTGAAGAGAAAGGGAATCTATTTTATCACATATCTAAAGGAGGGGGCTATAGACCCTATCGGGCACTTGAGAGTGAATCCATTCTTAAGAAGACTTTTCTCGATAAAAACTTATTGCAAAAATGCAATTTCAAAAAATCTTGACGATATCCATGGTGCACTTCTTCAGGGATTGATACTTGGATTGCGGGGTGACATCCCCAGGGACATAAAGAAAATCTTTTCAGATGCTGGTGTTATTCATATTCTTGCTGTTAGTGGGCTTCATGTCGGTATAATTTCTTTCTTTCTTTTCATCCTATTCAGAAGTTTACACATACCTTTTAATATATCAATTTTTCTGACCTGTGCACTTCTTATTGTATACGCGTTCTTAACAGATTTAAGGCCTTCTGTTGTGAGGGCAGCGATAATGTTTATATTTGTTATGCTTGGGATGCTCGGTCAGAAAAGGGTTACTCTACTTAATATAATAGCAGCATCTGCTATTCTTATTCTTATCATAAATCCTCTCGACCTTTTTGATATTGGATTTCAGCTGTCCTATGCAGCGACGTTCTCAATCGTTATTTTATATCAGAAAGTTTATGAGTTTTTCCCGAAAAGATTGAAAACGAATAAGATATTCAGGAATTTCGTTATCGCACCTTTTTCTGTCTCTCTGTCTGCGCAATTGGGGGCTGCTCCAATAGTTGCCTTCTATTTCTTTAAGGTTCCTGTTATCGCTCCGATTACAAATATCATCATTGTTCCTCTTGTAGCGCTTGTTATTCCCGCTGGTTTCCTGACAGCGTTAGGTAATTTAGTACATCCTTTAATTTCGAAAATCCTTGCAGGTACAAACTGGTTTCTTCTTCATCTTATTATAAAGATTTCAATGTTTTTTTCTGATATTCCACATTTACTCCTGTGGGTAAAAAGACCTGTCTTTCTCTTTTTCCTGCTTTACTATCCAACTCTCTTCACTTTTTTTCTTTTACCTGTAAAGAAAAAAATTAAATTTTCTGTCTTTGCTTTCCTTGTAATTTTGAATATTATTATTTTTACAGGTCTATGGAAGATAGGTCACCCGAGATTAATAGTCGATTTTCTTGATGTTTCTCAGGGGGATGCAGCAGTTTTAGAGTTTCCCAATAATGAGATTTGCATAATTGATGGAGGCAGATGCAGCGAGTATATTGACTACGGAGAAAGGGTCTTGACTCCTTTCCTTCGCTCCAGAGGGATAAAAAGGATAAATACAGTAATTGCTACCCATCCAGATGTAGACCATTATGGAGGATTGATTACTCTTTTGGAGAATTTTAATGTAGAAAAACTTTTGATAAACGGTGCTCTGAAAACAACGTTTCTTTACAGGAAACTTCTTGATACAGCAGAGGATAGGGGAGTTCCAGTCTATAACATACACAGGGGTGAAGTGATATGGATAGGGGGGTATCCTCTTTATGTACTCAATCCCCCTATTCTTGAAGAGATAGAACTGCCTTCGAACGAGGGTTCGATTGTCTTTAAGTTTGGATACGGTAACATAACATTCTTGTTCACTGGTGACTTCTCAAATAAGTTCTTAAAACTCCCTTCACTTTTTATGCCTTCAACTGTTCTTAAATTTCCACACCATGGCGCTCGTTTTTCTAATGCAAGGCAATTCCTGAGTATGGTTCATCCTGAGATAACAATAGTCTCTGTTGGTAGAGATAATCCATTTGGCCATCCTGCAGAGGAATGCATCAATATTCTGGATTCACTGAAGACTCAGATATATAGAACCGATAAGGAGGGTGCCATCATTCTCAGGACTGATGGGAAAATTGTAATCGTAGAGGAGATGATTAAAGACTGAGTTTTTAAAAAAAAACGATAAAAACACTTGACATTTTTCAAATTTTATGTATAATATAAAATTCTGAAATAATACTGTCTAGTTGTTAAGTTATTGACAGTATAATGATAGTCTGGTTTCAACAGGTGTTAAAAACCCTGCTGAGACTAAACGGAGAGAAACAACTTTTTTTAAATTAAAAAAAAATCTGAGGAGGTAAGTAATGGCGAAGGAGAAGTTTAAGAGGACGAAGCCTCATGTAAA
>SOKM01000091.1 GCA_004375785.1 Candidatus Cloacimonadota bacterium
TTCTTGTTGATAAGGCTCGTTCCACCGATTTTCTCAAAATGTTCAAAATCTACGATAAGTCTTTTTTCAACTTTGTAGAAATCTGTTAGGGAATTAAATGCCTTTAATTCCCTCTCTTCTGTTTTTTGACCATAATTTATGTGTAAAAATGCAAGACGGAATTTCTTATGTGCAATTCCGCATACAACTGCACTGTCCATCCCGCCACTTACGAGAACAACCGCTAATTTCTTTTTCATCATTAATTCAGGCATAAGGCATTAGACCAGAGACATAAGACCATGGACAAAAGTTAGAAATTGGGAAATTGACAAATTATCTTTCTTCTGTTTTCTGAGTTTCATTTTCTAAATTTAACCGTTGCGTAGTAACCATCCCGTTCCGAAGGGAACCATTCCCGTTCATCGAAGATGAACCCATACCGTTGCTAGCAATCTTCCCCCATCTTTATCATGCTCCTCTTTTCACATTTTTCCAAATGTATTTATGCAACTGAAGATTTAATCTCACATTTAGGTCATCTTTTAGGATCCATTCAGCAAGTTTATCTGGTTGAAGGTGATTGTGTGCGGGAGAGAGATTTACAGTAAACCGTTCTGCAAGAGAAAATTTATTAGAAATCCATTTTGTCCATTCGTAATCCTCTTTATTCATAATGACAATTTTTATCTCATCTTCTCTTTTTAATTTATCAAGATTTTCCCATCTTGTTTTATCACTCTCTCCACTTCCGAGACATTTTATATCAAGGATTTTTATGACCTTCTTGTTGAGCCGCGATATATCAAGGGTGCCATTTGTTTCAAGAAGAACGGTGTACTCATCCCTGATAAGACTATCTGTCAGTCCATAAACCTCTTCCTGAAGAAGTGGTTCTCCACCTGTAATCTCAACGGATTTTATTCCATGTGATTTAATCCTATCAAGGAGTTTTTCTTCCGAAATTTCAAAACCCTCTTCATAAGCATAGGTTGTATCACAATAAGTGCATCTAAGATTGCAGCCTGTAAACCTTACAAAGATGAAAGGTAAACCTGCATAACTCGACTCCCCCTGAATGCTTTTGAATATTTCGTTTATTTTCATTTTTTAAGAACGTTTAGTTCGTTTAAAACGTTAATATCGTTTAGATCGTTCATTTAGTTTATCTAGTCTTTTTAGTTTATTTGGTTTATTTAGTTTATCATTCCGAGTATCCCTTCACAGGTTCAGGATAAACTCCTCGGAGCCTGTCCTGAGCGTATGCGAAGGAAAGCAATCTCATTAATTACAGCGAAGCGTTTTCGTACAGCATGGCGTTTGTTTACAACGCAGTGTTTTCTTACAGCGTAGCATTTGTTTACATCTTACATCGTCCATCCCTTACAGGTTATTCTGTGTAAGTCACCGCATATTCATCCGTCTCCCACACCTTCACTGAATAGAGATATAATTTTCCTTTTAATTCCTTTTTTGTCTTTTCATAAATGAATTTTGCAATACTCTCGGCTGTTGGATTATTTTTCTTAAAAAAGGAAATATCATTAAGATTTTTATGGTCGAGGCAATTGATTACATTTTTGGAAACCTTCTTGAGCTTTCTGAAATCAATACACATTCCAATTTTATTCGCCTTATCTGCTTTAACATTCACCTCCACCTTATAATTATGCCCGTGAAGTTGAGAGCAATTACCTTTATACCCTTTTATACTGTGCGCCGCTGAAAAATCTGTTTTAATAGATATTATAAACATTTTCCTTAACTTAAATAAAAAAGCCTCAATTGTCAAGGAAAAAAATCTTTACAAACATTACTTTTTATGATATAGCAATTATGTTATGCGAGGACGAAAGATAGAAGAAAGAGTTGAGAACAATGAGATGTATGATGTATGATATACGATGTAGGATGGAAGCATAAAGACAGGTAAAAAAGTAGAAGGAGGAGAGTATGAAAGGTTTGATACTTTGTGGGGGACTCGGAACGCGACTTTCCCCACTTACAAAGATAACGAATAAACACCTTCTCCCTGTTTATGGTAAACCTATGGTATATTATCCCATTTCAACACTTATAGATGCTGGTATCGAAGATATAATGATCGTAACAGGGGGAAACAATGCGGGTGATTTCCTCCGTCTTCTCGGTAATGGGAGCGAGTTTGGATTAAAACACTTGAACTATACATTTCAGGAAAAAGAAGGCGGAATAGCGGAAGCAGTTGGCCTTGCAGAGCATTTTATTGGTGATTCCCAGTTTACTGTGATTCTAGGAGATAATATCCTTGACGGAAGCATAAAAAAGGCAGTGAAAGCATTTAAAAAACAAAAGGAGGGTGCAAAGGTTTTCCTGAAGGAAGTGGAAGATCCAGGGCAGTATGGTGTTGCTACAATAGAGGGCGAAAGAATAGTTGAGATCGCAGAGAAACCCGAGAACCCTAAATCAAATTTTGCTGTTATTGGAGTCTATATGTATGACAGTAAGGTTTTTGATATTGTGAAAAAACTGGCACCATCAGGAAGAGGGGAGTTAGAAATAACAGATGTTAATAATGCATACATAAAAAAGGAACAGATGACATATGAGATTTTTACAGGATGGTGGGGGGATGCAGGTGCTTCAGTAGATGCACTTTTCAAGGCAAACGAGTTTATAAGAGAGAAGAAGATACGCTTCTCTGATGTTAGATGACAAAAACCGCAGTAAACACAGTAGATTTATCCTTTGAAATGCGGAGCATATTTCACTGGAACGCAAAAAGATGAACGAAAATAACGAACTAAACGATATTAACGAAATAAACGAACTTATTGACAGAAAGCAAATATGAGATTGCTTCCTTTGTGAATATAGGGGGTTTACTCGCAATGACATCCTTTCGCAGGTGGAAGCCTGCGGCTACAGTATGGAGTTAAGGTTCATATGAAGATAGTCGTTACAGGTTCAGATGGTATGCTTGGCTGTGATCTTACTCTGAGACTTAGAGGAAGACATAGTGTTATAGGTGTTGATATAGATGATATTGATATAGTTAATAAAGATGTCATTGATTATCTCATAGGGCTAAAACCGGATTTTATCTTCCATCTTGCGGCTTATACCAATGTAGATAAAGCAGAGAGTGAAAGAGAGAGGGTTCACAATATTAATGTTTGTGGAACTGAAAATATTGTAAATGCATGCAAAAGATTGAACATCCCTCTTGTTTTTATAAGTACAGATTATGTTTTTGATGGTAAGAAAGAGACCTCTTATAATGTAAATGATAATCCTAATCCGATAAATTTCTATGGTGAAACCAAAAAAGAGGGAGAGGAAATTATAACAACAATGCTTAAAAGATATTTTATCGTTCGCTCAAGCTGGCTCTTTGGAAGAAATGGCAAGAATTTTGTAAAAACAATCGCCTCTCTTGCCCAGAGCAAAGAAAATATCCAAGTGGTTGATGACCAGTGTGGCTCTCCAACATATACAAGGGATATTGCAGTCTCACTTGAAAAATTTTTATCAAGTGAGAAATTTGGAACCTATCATATTACAAACAGTGGAACCTGTAGTTGGTGTGATTTTGCTAAAAAGATTGTCTTACTTTCTGGAAAGAAAACTGCGATTATCCCTATAAAGAGTGAGAGCTTAACCAGGACAGCTAAAAGGCCCCGTAATTCTGTTCTTAATAATTCACTCTTTGAGGCGAGATTCAATTACAGAATGCCCACCTGGGAGGATGCGCTCGAGAGATATCTGTTAAATGAGTGAGAATAAGGGATGGAAGATAAATTTAGAACGGTCCCACTACGCCAAGGCTTCGTAGGATAAATATGGGTTCTTCGACAAGCTCAGTACGGAGACTGATTCATCTGCGATGAACGGTAGTAGCTGCTTCGCAGCGGTTAAAGAAAGAAAATATGAGATTGCTTTCCTTCGCATACGCTCAGGACAGGCTCCACTTCGATACTCGCAATGACAAACTTAATAAACTTAAAAAATGACGCAGAGCAAGCCATGAACCGTATGGTGCATGGCAAGCTCTGTTACTCCAATAAAAGGGAGGAGAAAATTTTGGATTACAAAAATGAAATAAAGAAGGAGATGGAGGAGAGTCTGAATGTGAAGAAACACCTAATCTCCGAATGTCTAAAGGATATAAATAAAGCTGTGGAAATGTTAATAGTTGCAATAAGAGAGGATAAAAAAATCTACCTTTGCGGAAATGGAGGGAGCGCTTCTGACAGTCAACATATTACCTGTGAACTGGTTGGCAGAATCAGGAAAAGGGACATCTCTATTCCGGCCTTCTCACTTGTTAGCAATGTATCTACATTAACTGCACTTTCAAATGATTTTGGATATGACTCCATCTTTTCAAAGCAGTTAGCCGTTTATGCAAAAAGAGGTGATATTCTTATTGCAATATCAACAAGTGGAAAGTCATTAAATGTAATTAAAGCAGTAGAGACAGCAAAAAAACTTAATATGAGAATAATTGTAATGACAGGAAAAATAGAAACGGAGTTATCAGAGATGACAGATGTGACCATAATGGTTCCATCTGATGACACACCAAGGATTCAGGAGGCTCATATTCTGATAGGTCATATCTTTGCTTCAATTCTTGAGAGAGAATTTGGGAAGTGAAAAGTATAAAAATAAAGGCATTTGCAAAGGTTAACCTAGGCTTAAGAATCCTTGAAAAGAGAGATGATGGATACCACAATATCGAGTCCATTCTTCAGACGATTTCTCTCTTTGACGAACTCAATATATCTCTCGCAGCAGAATCTATTGTTGTAACTGCTAATAATCCAGAACTCCCTCTCGATGAGACCAATCTCTGCTATAAAGCAGCAGATATTTTATTGAAGAGAACAGGTCAAAAAAGAGGTGTTATCATCAACATAAAGAAAAATATTCCGATCGGAGCAGGGCTTGGCGGTGGGAGTTCAGATGCGGCTTCTGTCTTAACAGGATTGAATCTCTTACTTTCACTATCGCTGAATAAAGAAGAATTGAGAAAAATAGCAGTTTCCATAGGTTCAGATGTTCCTTTCTTTATTGATGGAGGAACAGCTTTCGTTTCTGGAAGAGGAGAGAAGATAGAGCCCATTAACAAAAAGATTCGTTTTAACTACCTTATTGTTTTCCCTGGTTTCAGTATTGATACAAAATGGGCATACGAAAAAATAAATTTCTTGACAAAAAGAGAAAATTATATTACTATTTTCAATTGCTATTTTAACGATAGCAATTCAGGAAATCTTGAATTGCTGTTGAAAAATGATTTTGAGGAGGTGATGCTTGGAGAGTATGTAGAGCTTAAGAAGGTAAGGCGTTTTCTCATCCAGAATGGGGCAGTTTCCGTTTCCCTTTCTGGGAGTGGGTCATCAATCTTTGGGATTTTTGATGACATTATGAAGATGGACAATGCACTTTCTTTTTTTGCTGGAAAGGGTTATTGGGCTAAGGAAGCATTTTCAATCAGGTCATCTGAAATTCCGCAATTTGCTTTAGAGTAAGGAGGAACAGGAATGGAAATAACTGAAGTCAGAATCACACTGAGAGATGAGCCTAAGTTAAAAGCTTTTGCTAACATAACTCTGGATGACTGCTTTGTCATCAGAGGTCTAAAAATCATAGAAGGAACAAACGGCTTTTTTATCTCAATGCCATCCAGAAAGGGAAAAGACGGAACATACAGGGATATTGCTCACCCAATAAACAACGAAACGCGAGAGAAAATAGAAAAAGTTATCCTTGATGAATATAAAAATGAACTCTCCAAGCAGGGTATTCCAACCGATGATGTAAAGATTTCCGAGAAACCTGCGGTGGAAGGAGAGGTTCAGTAGAAGAAAATATTTTGGGGTGTAGGCAAGTGGAAAGCCATCCGCCTTTGGAGCGGACATTCGGAGGTTCGAATCCTCCCACCCCAGAGAACGGGTTAAAGGAATGGATAATGACATGAAGTTATTCTCAGGAAATTCGAACCCTGAGCTTGTGAAGAAAATTTGTTCATACCTCTGTATAGAGAAAGGAAAGATAGATGTTTTGACATTTTCAGATGGTGAAATTCGTGTGAAAATCGGAGAGAATATAAGAGGTAAAGATGTATTTATTGTTCAATCAACACATCCACCCGCTGAAAATCTATTGGAGCTTCTTATTATTATGGATGCAGCGAAAAGAGCATCAGCAAGAAGAATTACTGCCGTCACTCCATATTTTGGATACGCCAGACAGGATAAAAAGGATGAGCCTCGAGTTCCTATCTCTGCAAAACTCGTTGCAGATCTAATAACCGTTGCAGGAGCACAGAGGATTCTTGCAATGGATTTGCACGTAGAGCAAATTCAGGGGTTCTTTAACATTCCCTTCGACCACCTTTATGCTGCTCCTGTTATAATAAAGTATTTTAATCAATTTGACCTTTCAGATTTTGTGGTCGTTTCACCTGACCCAGGGAGTGTAATCAGGTCAAGGGCTATTGCAAAGAGATTGGGAAATCTCCCCATTGCTATAATTGACAAACGGAGACCGGAACCAAATAAGTCGAGTGTCCTTAACATAGTTGGTAATGTTAAAGGTAAAAATATTCTTATTTTCGATGACATTATAGATACAGGTGGAACCATTGTTGGAGCAAGTAAAGCCTTGCATAAAAAAGGCGCAAAAGATATTTTTGTATGCTGCACTCATCCTGTTTTATCAGGTAATGCGTTGAAAAAGATAAGCGATGCTCCAATAAAGAAGTTTGTTGTGACAGATACTATTCCACTTGGAGATAAAAAGGCTAATATAATTACTGTTCTTTCTATATCTGAACTTCTTGGAGAAGCGATAAAAAGGATACATGAAGAAATATCGGTTAGTTCTCTCTTTGTCTAATATGGAGGTTTGATGAAAGAATTAAAACTTAAAGCAAAATTGAGGCAAGGAACTGGAAAAGCATTTGCAAAGAAATTACGGAGAAATGGAGAAATTCCTTGTGTTATTTATGGCCATGGTGAACAAGCTATATCTGCCTGTGTCAGTGGGAAAGATTTCGAAGATTTAATAAAGGGAAACCCGTATGGAGTTGGTATAGTAAATCTTGAAATTAAGGACAAAGAAACATTCTGGTCTATTATAAAATATATCCAGAGGGATCCAATTTCAGAAGCAGTTTTGCATATTGACTTTCACCACCTACATAAGGGCGAAAAGATTACTGTTAATGTTCCTGTTAAAGCTACGGGAGTACCTGTTGGTGAAAAGGAGGGCGGCATACTTGAGCAGGTCACCCATGAAGTGAGGATAAAGGTGCTGCCTTCAAATATAACACCCGTTTTTTCAGTAGATGTTTCTCAATTAGAAATAGGACAAAGTATTCATTTAAAAGATATTGATATTGGTGATGCAGAAATGGATGATAATCCAGAAAGAACCCTGTTCCACGTTGTCACACCGAGGGTTGTTGAAGAAGAAAAACCAGCAGTAGAAGAAGTGGTAGAGGGTGAAGAGGGAGAGGGTGAAGCCGAAGAAAAAGAAGAAAAAGTGAAAGAAGAGGAAGTGAAAGAAAAACGAGAGGAAGGTGGGAAATAAAATTCAGAAGTCACGAAAACTTGTTTGTGGACTGGGTAATCCCGGGGGAAATTTTAAGATGTCGAGACATAATATGGGATATCTTGTTATTGACAGGATGATTGAAAAAGAAAGAATAGCAGTTAAACCTGGAAAGGGTGAATACCTTTTTGGTCAACTTTCCAGTGGAGAATTTACTCTCATTCTTCTTAAGCCACTGAGATTTATGAATCTTTCTGGTATTTCTGTTAGTGATGCGAAGAATTTCTTTGGAGTGGATTTTGAAAACCTTCTTGTAGTTATTGATGATATTAACCTTCCTTTCGGAAGCCTTCGTTTAAGAAGGCGAGGCTCGGACGGTGGACACAAAGGGCTTGCTTCTATAATTTATCATCTCTCCACTATGGAATTCCCAAGATTACGCATAGGCATTGGTGAACCGGATAATGATATGCCGCTCAGCGAATATGTCCTTCTCAATTTTTTCGATGAAGAGAAGGAAAAACTCTCAGAAGTAATTGATAAGGCTGTTAAATGTATCAATGTATGGAATGACGAAGGAATTGAAAAGGCTATGCTTACTACAAATAGTAAGGTCATATGATAACAGTTCAGCCATTAACTCACCAGGGCACAAAGGATGAAAATGAAATTGAAGATATTAAAAGAATCATTTGATTTTCTTGGTGTCTTTGTGTCTTTGTGGCAGAAAAGAAAGGTTTTATGAAAGGAATTCATCTCTCTCTTTCGTCAGCAATTTTGGCAATTATAATAGTTTTTCTACTCGCTTTTTCTATAATGAAGAGAAAACGGGGAAACGAACAGATGGTGAGAATATCCAGAGCAATCCAGGTAGGTGCTCAAACATTCCTTAAGAGAGAATATTACTATGTTTCCTTTATCGTAATCATTATAGTGATCCTATTCTCCTTGAGTGGCATTCTTTCAGATATAGGTCTTGACTGGAGAACCGCCCTATCGTTCTTTATCGGAGTTATCTTCTCTGCGTTAGCAGGCTATGTGGCTATGTGGATAGGAACAAGGGCTAACACAAGAACCACCTGTGCAGCTATGTCAGGTCTAAAACCAGCACTTACGGTTTCTTTTTCTGCTGGTGCGGTAACAGGTCTTTCAATTGTTGGGATAGGGCTTCTTGGTTTTGTAATTGTTTACACCATATTTAAAGGTGAACCTTTAATTATTAACGGATACGCAATGGGTGCTTCTCTCCTTGCTCTTTTCGCCCGTGCAGGAGGAGGAATCTTCACAAAGGCTGCTGATATGGGAGCTGACCTTGTTGGCAAAGTTGAAGCTGGCATACCTGAGGATGACCCAAGAAACGCTGCTGTCATTGCAGACAATGTAGGCGATAATGTTGGAGATATCGCCGGACTTGGGGCAGACCTTTTGGAATCCTATGTGGAATCTATAATTGCTTCTGTTGCTATTGCAATAAGTTTCACTTTTATTGGAAGTAGACTTGTAGAGCTTCCCCTGTACATTGTTTCATTGGGAATAATCTGTTCAATAATAGGTATTCTTGCTATCAGAATACTGCCAGTGAAAAATCCCCAGAGTTCACTTAATGCTGGCATCTATGTAAGTACTATCCTGATGGTTATTGGGAGTTTCTTCGTTGTCAGACATCTTAATATCTCATTCAACGTGGGTGATAAATTTTACGGTGGTCTCGGACCATTCTGGGCTATAATTTCAGGACTTTTCACAGGACTCATAATCGGTTTTGTGAGCGAGTTCTTCTCATCTGATAGATTTCCTATAATAAAGAAATTGGCAGAATCTGCAAAATCAGGACCTGCAATTGTAGTAGTGAACGGACTGTCAATCGGAATGCAGTCCACAGCTGTTCCAGTAATAGCAATTTCACTGACGACTCTTATTAGTTTCTATTTTGCCGGAATGTTCGGGGTAGCACTTGCAGCACTTGGAATGCTCTCTATACTTGGGATTGCGCTCTCGGTAGATTCTTATGGACCTGTTGTCGATAATGCTGGTGGAATTGCTCAAATGGCAAAATTGGGTCCAGATGTAAGAAACATTACTGACAAACTTGATGCTGTGGGTAATACAACTGCTGCCGTGGGCAAAGGGTTCGCAATTGGTTCAGCTGCGCTTGCAACGCTTGGGTTGTTCGCGGCATACATTGCCACTATCTCAGGGATAAGAGGAGAATTTATCCTTAACCTGGAGAATCCAAAACTTATAGCAGGTCTTTTAATAGGGGGAATGGTTCCGTTTCTATTTTCCTCGCTCCTCGCGAGAGCTGTTGGAAAGATTGCATTCAGGATAGTTCGTGAGGTGAGAAGGCAATTTAAGGAGATTAAAGGGCTTTTAGAGGGAAAAGCAGAAGCTGATACCGAACGATGTATCAATATAGCTACAAGGGGAGCCATTAAATATATGATGTTTCCCGGAATTCTTGCTATTATTATACCCATAATTATCGGTCTCACTCTTGGCCCTGTCACACTTGCAGGATTCCTTATGGGAGCACTCATTACTGGTCTTATGCTTGGCATTTATACAGCAAATACAGGTGCAGCTCTTGATAATGCAAAGAAATATATTGAAGATGGACACTTTGGTGGAAAAAACAGTCCTGCCCATAAAGCTGCTGTTGTGGGTGATACAGTAGGTGACCCATTAAAGGATACAGTTGGACCTTCTATAAACATACTGATAAAACTGATGAGTGTCATCTCACTTGTTCTTGCACCTGTCTTTGCAAAAATTGGTTAAAAAAGAGGAGGTAAAGTTTTGAGAGCATACGAATCACTTATAATATTTGATCCAACTTGTAGTAAAGAGGATATAGAGGAAGAGGTAAAAAAACTTACAGATATCATTACAAATGAGAAGGGTAAGGTCATAGAAGTTAACAGATGGGGGAAGAAAAAGCTTGCTTACAGAATTAAGAAAAAGACTGATGGATTTTTTATAGTTCTTCAGTTTGTTCTTCCGCCCGAGAAAATCAAAAGTTTCAAGGAATACTTCAAGTTTAATGACTTAGTTTTAAGAAAAAATCTTGTAAGGATTGAAATCGAGAGCGAGATACCTTACGATGTGTATGAAAATGAAATTAAGGGAGAAGAAATATGAGTGAAATAAGATTGCCGTCAATAAATCGGGTTTTGATAACTGGAAGATTGACTGCTGACCCTAACCTCAATTTCACGCCTGATGGCGTTCCTGTCCTTAACTTTCGGATAGCATCTGACAGGGGGTACAAGGACCGTGAAGGAAACTGGCAAAAAACAGTTGCATTCGTTTCCGTATCTATATGGAGAGAACAGGCAGAGCGATTGGCAGAAGTGCTACATAAAGGAAGCGCAGTATTTGTTGAAGGAAGGCTCCAGAGTAGAAGCTGGGAGATAGAGGGACAGAAGAGAAATATAGTAGAGATTAGTGCCTGGAGAATTCAGAATCTACAAAAAGTAACAGTGGAAGTAAAAGAGGAGGCAAAGGAACAGGAAGAAATTTCAGAAGCAGAAACGCAGCCACCAGATGATGACCTGCCGTTTTAGTATCGTAATGGAAACTAAACCACAGAGAGATAAAGACAGTATAGAGTAAGCAGTAACCAGTAAGCAGAAGTCTTGGGAAACGGAGAAACGGTGAATCGGCGAGACGGAGCAAAGTTAAAGAAAAAGGTAGCCGCAGGCTTTAGCCTGCGTTCGTGGCTGATAAAAAATGAGAAATAGGAAAATAAAAAAGAAAAATAATATCTTATGTCTAAATGAAGAATCTATTCTAATAATGTGATGGAGGTGCTTTGATGTTTAGAGAACGCAGGAGAAAATGTATGTTCTGTGAAGACAGAACAAAAAAGATTGATTATAAGGATGTGGAACTTTTGAAAAGGTTCCTCTCTGATAGAGGGAAAATTCTCCCCCGCAGGTATACCTCAAACTGTGCAAAACATCAGAGGGAAATTGCAAATGCAGTTACAATAGCAAGGGAAATGGCTCTTATACCTTACGGAGCAGAGTTTTCACTTTAAGATGGTAAAGGAGGTAGAAGCAGGTTCCACCTGCGACAATATAAAATGAATATCGCAACCAGGAGGTTACTCCTACAATGTAAATACTCAGTAAACCCTGTCATTGCGAGCGAACGAAGTGAGCGTGGCAATCTCTGTAGCGTTGGGGCTTGTCTCCAACATTATTAAACCGAGATTGCTTTCCTTCGCTGGAGTTTACCCTTGAGCGAAGCGAAGGGCTCAGGACAGGCTCCTTTTGGATACTCGCAATGACAGCCTTCCAGGAGAATGTAACGGAGTTTACTGATTATTTACCCTACAATGTATGGTTAAAAGATGAGGAGAAAAGATGAAAATAATCCTGCTTGAAAACATAGAAAAGTTAGGGAAAGAGGGAGATGTGGTTAATGTGGCTGCTGGTTATGCAAGAAACTATCTTCTACTGAAAAAGAAAGCTCTTATTTCTACACCCGGTAATCAGAAAAAATTTGTCGAGATAAAGAAATTGAAAGTTATTCAGTACGAGAGATCAAAGGAGGAAGCAGCTAAACTCGCAGAGAAACTGAATACTCTTTCTATTACATCTGTTGTAAAGGCAGGCGAGAATGAAAAACTATACGGTTCTGTAACTGCCACAAATATATCAGAACTTCTACAAAAAGAAGGATACGAAATAGACAAAAAAATAATAATTTTTGAAGAGCCCATAAAGAGTCTTGGAGTATATACAATTTCTATTAAGCTTCATCCTGAGGTCCAGGCTTCTATAAAATTATGGGTGGTAAGCGAGGCTGTCTAAAATGCAATTTTCATTTTTATTCTGGCGTCTTCTTGCTGGTCATTTTATAGGTGATTTTCCCCTTCAAACTAACACTATTTTTATGATCAAGGTAAAATACAGATGGGGTGTTATTTTACACTCCTCTATTGCAAGTATCCTTATTTTTATTTTTGCTGTTCCCTATCTCCCCCACTATCCAATACTTTGGCTTTATCTTTTCCTTAATCTTGGATTTCATATTTTAGTCGATAAAGTAAAACTACTTATAACCCCTAAAGTAAAAAAACTTGGATTTCTCTTTTTCCTTCTCGACCAGATTTTACATATAGGTGCCTGCTGGCTTATCTCCAGTTCCGTTCCATCTTTACCCTCTTATGGTGATTCCTTAGCACTTTATGGAAACACTAACTTGATGATTTTTATTTCTGTATATATAGCTGTTACCTTTGGTGTCCTTTATTTCATAATTTCAATAAAATCTACTTTTAATCTCCCGGTTACTTTTCCAGACTGGAAAATGAAAATTATTGAATTTGTTGAGAGAGCAGCAATAACCACCTTTACCGTTTTAGGGAGTTTCTACTTTCTCCTTATTCCGCTTGCTCTTTTTCCCAGAGGCTTTCTCTCCTTTCTTAAAAAGAAAAAATATCAGGTGAGTCCCTTTGATATCCTTCTTGCTCTTTTATTCTCACTCATTGCTGGGTTTATCTTGAAAATTGTATTAGCCGCAGGAAGTAAAATATGATAGAAGTCAAGGTTTCAGCGCTAGCCATTGACCAGGTTACAAAAACCCCTATTGTTTTTCTTAAAGAGGTTGATGGTGATATGTTTTTACCTATCTGGATTGGACCATATGAAGCAGATGCAATAGCACGAGGACTCGAGAAAGAAAAGTTGCCACGACCGTTTACTCACGACCTCATAAAAAATATACTTAATGGTTTCAATATAAACATGCTGAAAATAGTTGTCAACAAGATAGAAAATGAAACATATTATGCAACGCTTGTTCTGGAAAAGAACGGTGAACTTTTTGAGGTAGATGCAAGGCCAAGCGATTCTATTGCAATAGCTTTAAGGATGAATATTCCGCTTTATGTTGAAGATGATGTAATGAAAAAAAATGGAACATCTATTGAATTGGATAGTGAGATTAAGAAAAAAGCACTGAAGGAGCACCTTAAAAATTTGGACCTTGAGAATTTTGGAAAATATAAACTTTAAATATGCATTAAACCACATTAAATTAAATTTTTTACTCTTTTGCTCTGTGTTCTCTGTGGTTAATTTTTTTCTATTCATTCTTTTATCAACTTTTGGTTGCACGAAAGCAATACATACCAAAAGGCAGGTTTCGCATTCTGCACTTGAACATTATACCCTTGGTTTATATTACGAACAAAACAACGAGGACAGTCTTGCTGTAGAGCAGTTTAAACAAGCACTGATTGAAGACCCGGAAAACCCTGAACTCTTATCAGAGATTGCATTTTCTCTTTCAAAAATTAAAAAATTTGAGGAAGCAGAAAAGTATGCTGAGGAGGCAATCAACTGTGGTGCAACGGATGAGAACCTCTATATAATTCTTGGAAACGGGGCAAGAGAAAATGGCGACATAAAGAAGGCTCTTTCGTTCTACAAAAAGGCTTTATCCGATACCACAAACTATTTTCTTGTTATTAATCTCGCTCAAATTATGAGAGAACTCAATATGATAGATGATACGATTTTGCTCCTTAAAGGATTAAAAAGAAGATACCCATTTGACCTGAGGGTTCATACACAGTTGGGAGACCTTTATGGTAGAGTGGAGAAATTTGACCTTGCAACGCTTGAATTCAAAGAGGCATTGGTACTGGACTCTCTATACTATCCTGCAATTCTCGGCCTTGGAATCATATACGAAATTAAGGGTGAGGTAGATAGTTCGTATCTATTTTACAAAAAAGCCTCTGACATTAACCCTGATAACATAAGCCTTGTGAAAAGGATTGTTGAATTTGACCTAATCAGGGGTGAATGGGCAGAAGTAAGAGACTACGCGCTTAAGCTCCTCGACATTTCCCCTACAGAAAATCTGGTACGAAAACAACTTGCCTATGCCTATTACAGGCTGGGTGATAGTAAAAGTTCACTTGAGCAGTACCTCCTCCTTTCAGGGCTCCTTCCCATGGATGCGAATGTTCATCACTTTCTTGGCAGGCTTTACTATGAGAAAAAAGAGATGGAGAAAGCAGAGGAGGAGTTCAATCTTTCGCTTACCTTAAACCCTGATTTCAGTCCCAACCTTCAATATCTATACATCATAAGTATAAAAGATGAAAATGACGATAAAGCTTCTCAATATTTTGAAGAAATGAAAAAGAAAGGGTTAAAAGAAGAGGAGATTTTTTTCTCAGCTGGAACAGATTTCTACAGAGGAAAGGACTACGTTATGGCAAAGGTTTTTTTGCTAAGGAGTATTGCAAAGAACCCTGAATTTCAAAACCCCTGGTATAGTCTTGGTTTTGTTTACGAGAAAATGGGAAACATTGATTCAGCAGAACATTCCTACAGAAAAGTTTTAGAACTGGATTCAATGAATGCAAATGCTTTCAATGCGCTTGGTTACCTATTCGTTGAATACAATATAAAATTGGAAGAGGCAGAAGAATTAATTGACCGAGCCCTCGAAATTGACTCACTTAATGGTTACTATATAGACAGTCTTGGCTGGCTTTATTTCAAACAGAAAAATTATGAAAAGGCAAAGGAATTACTTATAAAGGCAAAAGAATTGGCTGATGACCCGGTTATTTATGACCATCTTGGCGATGTATATGAAAAATTTGGTGACAAAGAGAAGGCACAAGAGATGTGGGAGAAGTCACTTGAACTCGACCCGGATAATGAAGAAGTCAAGAAAAAAATAAAATAGCTTTCTCACCGCAAAGTCGCAAAGCCCTCAAAGAAAATTTTAAGTAAGGAACCCCTACCGTTGTGCAGCAACCATTCCCATCCTTCATCACCCACCCATTAGCTCTTATCTCTTTCAATAAACTCTTTCATCAACTCTATCTTCTCCCTCTCAATCTCTCCCCTCTTTTCAA
>SOKM01000276.1 GCA_004375785.1 Candidatus Cloacimonadota bacterium
GGCTGCTGGGCGGAAGCGTAAGACGTGTTTGTTGGATTGGGTTATGTGGTAATCTTGATGAGTTCAAGTCTCCTCCCCGGCACCACCACTCACCCTACCTCACATCTTCACTTCCCACCATCAATCAAAGTATCCTTTTTCCACCATTCCACCGTAAGAAAAGAGGAGGTATCCTTTTGTTTCCATTCCCTCAACCTTTATAATCTCCTGCAAAAGATTTGCATAATCTTGAAGGTAAGCACCGAGTCCGACTGCAAGCTTATCCTTACCAATAAGTGTTACAATGTTTCTCGTCTTTCTTTCAATCCAGTTTATATTTGAGGAATAGAGCATGGGAACTACAAAATCAACATAACCTGTTCGTGCCCACAAGACCCAATCCTGAAAGAGGTCACCTGATGCGTGATTATTATCCCCTATAACAGCAACAGAAACCTGAATCCCTGGTTTTCCCTTCTTTACATCATTATATATCTCCTTTAATGTCAGTGTCACTTGCTCACGACGCCAAACATCCCATCTCTTCTGGAGGTCAAAAAAGGCTTCATCCCCTAACTCTTCTCTTATTTTAGACCTGTCCTTAATTTTTAATGGGTCTATATAATTTTCTCTCATAAATGTTACCCTCGCAGGAATATCATACCCAAAATCCCTCTGGGGATAACGGCAGTAATCCATATGTATACCGTCAACATCATAATTTTCTATAATCTCGCGGACAATCTTTCTTAGATATTTCCTCACTGCTGGATTACCCGGTTCAAGAAAATACCCCTCAAGCCCCATAGCCTTTATTTCTTCAACAGAATAGGTTTTAAGGTTTACACCTTCACTATCACCAATAATCCATTCCGGGTGTTTGTTTATGATATGCTGCCCACTCAAAGGAAAAGGTGCGTGGGACCAGGCATAGTAGAGGTTTATCCAGGCATGAACTTTATAGCCATCCCTGTGAGCAAGTTTCAGTATTAGATCAAGAGGGTCATAATTAAAAGGCGAATCAAGTAGTTCTGTTGAACGTGGTGCTATCTCAGAATTATACATCGCTTCACAACGAGCATAGACCTGGACAAAAAGGGTGTTAATGTCATACCTTTTAATATCATCCATTAACTTAAACACTTTGAGTGGTCTGTCAATATCCCATCGGATAACCCAGATACCTTTTATCTCTTCTGAATAAAGATGTGTAAAAAATAATAAAAGAATAAATAAAAGAAAACTTTTTCTAAACATCAAGTATAAGTTTTGTGAATAAGACTCCATCTCTTCTAACGATTTTCAGCTGATGATATGTAACGGCTTTAACCTCTCCATTGATTTCCTCTTCTTTCAATTGTATCCCCCCAAGTTTTACATCGAGGGAAACCTTGCTTATCCCGAAGATATTGATTGAGAGGGGGAAAAATCTCTCCTTTGTTATAAACCAGAGAATCTCAGAAAGAAAGGAGTGGAGAAGTTCCTCTATTGAATCCTCTTTTAAGTGCAGCTCTTTTGAAAGGCTTTTACCCTCCTTCGCCAGGATTCCCCGTGGCTTGCCGCGGGGAGCTTCACTTCTTGAAGCGGGCTCTGCGATTATAGATAACATTCCTGTAGCAGCATTGATAAAAAGTTCCTCAAGTGTTACACCTTCAACTTCCATTCCAACATCTGAAGGGTGGTCAATAAATCTATATCCTAATTTAGCCATTGTTTCTTCACCGATTTAATCTTTACTTAAGGTGGCGAGTCTTGTCATTGTGAGTGCTCTTTCATGGTTTCTACCGAAATAATCTCATATTGACACCAAATGCTCACAAAAATTATATTACTTTATAATAATAACGAAGTCAAGAAAAAAACAAAAATAACAGGGATTGAAAGAGAATATAAGAGACAAGAAAACGATAGAAATCAAATGAAAATTTCCAAATCTCAATATACAAATCACAAATAATACCGAAAGGACAATACTCAGGATACAAAAAATCTTCAGGTCATTGCGAGTAAACGAATGGAGCTTGTCCTGAGCCCCTCGTTTCACTCGGGGTAAACTCCTGCGAAGGAAAGCAATCTCGGTTTTTATGAAAAATTCTTGATGCCGAAGGCGTCATATGTTATTTTATCTAAGTGGGATTAAAGAGAGCGAGTCATGCCGTATATGATACAAGGTATCATTTAGTATGGGCACCGAAATATAGGAAATGTATATTACGGGATGAGGTAAGAGAATATACAAAGAAAGTATTTAGAGAGATAGGTGAGAGGTATGAGTTTGAGATGGAGGTATGTGAGGAGCATGTGCACATATTTTTGGGGTTTCCGCCGAGGTATTCGATAGGGGATATAGTGAGAATAATAAAGAGTACATCAGCGAGGAAGATATTTCGGAGGTATCCTGAGTTAAAAGAGGAGTTATGGGGTGGTGAGTTATGGGAAGGCGGATATTTTGTGAGGACAGTTGGGGATAAGGTGACAAAGGAAGTAATAAAGAGGTATATAAGATATCAGCATGACGAGAAAGGTTCACAATTGGAGTTGTTTTGAAATGCCCCGCTGCTTGCAGCGGGGTAATTTACTGAAATATCGGATACTTAATTTCAAAACTTAAGTAAAGGCCGCTTAAACTAATTCTTATCGGTTGTTTCCATATCAAGTTATCAGGAGCGTCGTTCTTGGTTTCATTGATTACTGTAAAATTGAGAATTAGGGAGATTGTCAAATCGCAGTTATTGAAGGTAGGCCGCTCTAAACCTACAATGAAATTGTAGCCAAATCCACGTCCCCAACTTGTAACAGTGACATGCTTCATTGTATCCGCTATGGGTATACCTTCATATGCTTCTTCTGTATCTCTTCCTCTTGAAAAATAATAGCCGATTCCAACACCCAAGAACTTATCTTTCCATACTTTTTGAATTGAAAATTTAATTGGAATAATAGAGACTCTCCACTCTCCTCTTACATAACGCCAATCGGGCTCTTGGATATTTGGCTCCCTTCTACCAGCACTTATCCACATATATCCAGATGTAAGTTCCACAACATATCTGGAAGAAACCAAATACCTTGGACTGGTATTATATTGCACTGCAATTTCAATTAAATTAGGGAAGCAATATGCGGGGTCCAAATTGAATAATCCATTTCCGCCAGACATACCTAAGTTAGGGCCAGTAGATACTCCTATGCTGTAGCCGATACCCACATCTATCTTTTTCAAGCGTTCCTTTGAAGCTTCACTGCTTTTCCAAAAAGATGAATCTTTTATTATTGAGGTATCTTCTTTTGAGTTCTCATTTTTCATAAATGATAAATTTTTATTTAAATTTAGAAGATTACCATCAGAAAATATTGGAAATAGAAGGAATAAAGTAACTAACATAAAGAACGCTAAATTCCAGAAATTTATCCCAAACTTTCCTTTTACAAAACTACACATTATTTTCTCCAGTCTTGCTTTATGATTGAAAAAAAATATTATAAAATAATGAAAAAAATACTTTATCAAATGACCTATCTTATTTTTAAAAGTTTCCTTGTTGCATTATACTTCCCTGTTACAAATCTCAAAAAATATATACCACCTGGAACTTTTTTCCCTGAATTGTCTTTACCATCCCACTGAGCAGTGATGGTTTGTGATAAGTAGTCAGTGGTGAGTGGAAAAGACTTGACTGATCTTCCACTTAAGTCATAGATGCGTAATGTGATCTCACTTCCATTACTGGGCATCGAACATTTAACACTTATCACTGTCTTATCGCTGAATGGGTTTGGGTAGATGGCTAATCTCGGATTTTGGATTTTGGATTTCGAATTTTCTGTTTCTTCAACACCAACATCAGGTTTTGTTTTCACAAGATAAATATCATAATCACCTGCACCGAATGAGTTTGTCCTTCCTGCGATTATATATCCATCATCAAAAGTTTGTTTAACGGAATAGCTATATTCAATGTTATCCCCACCATATGTCGTTGTCCATATTGTATCGCCATTTGCATCTGTTTTTAAAAGCCAAACATTACTGAATCCTGGACCAAATGACATTGTATAACCAACAACAATGTACCCGCCATCAGATGTTTGCTGAACTGAGTGAGCTCCATCATCATTAACTCCTCCATATATCTTAGTCCAGAGAGTATCAGGAGCCTGAGCAGATAGGTCAACAACACAGAAAAGTAAAACAAAGTGTAAAAAGAAAAGAGTTCTACAGCCCCAACCCTCGATTTCTT
>SOKM01000292.1 GCA_004375785.1 Candidatus Cloacimonadota bacterium
TACCAATGAAATAAAGTTTGTTCAAATCATCAATAGCTATTCGCATAAACATAAAATCTACCCCCGCCTCCGGTACTTTTATTCCTGTAGTTGCCGTACATGCCGAACCAATATTTACTTTCAAATCTGAACTACCATTTGGGCAAAGTAAAAGAGCCTCTTTACAGGGTATACTTGTAGCCCCACCAGTGCCAGTACCTCCTCTTATCTGAAATGGAGTTGCCGGTATTGTAACTCGGTTTGAGCCACCAGAATTAGGGACTTTATCTAAACTTGTGTTATAAAATTTCGACATTATACTCTCCTATTATGCTTCATCTGCGTCCGCTGAAATTTCTGTCCAACCTCTTACAGCAACCCACATTAACAAACTATAACCTCTATCGGCTGTTAGGTTAGTAGCCGCACCAGTATCAGGAGTTATTGTAACACCTTCGTTATTTCCTTCTACTGTAAAAATAACTAACAGTGTTTGACCAGAATATGTCCCATCAGATACTGTAATGGTCAAACTATTACCAGAAGTTGTAGTCACTTCTATAACGGCATCTTCAATGAAATTATCACTTGCTCCACCAGCCCTCGTTGTATAAGTTGTTAAGGTAGAAGATGTAGTAATCTTCTTCGTTCTCATTCCATACGCTTTTCTTCTCGTTTCGAACCAATTCCCACTTGCCATAATTTGTTCCTTTAATACGTAGTCTCAATTTCTCGATTTACCTTCCCCATCCTTAGATTACGATTTGTTCTCCATATCTGTTCTTCTAATATACTCGATTGCTTTTAATAGCAATTCGATACCTTGCTCATCTACTCTTAATGAACCAATTCCAGTATTACATCTTTGACATAAAAGGCCACGAAATTTATTGGTGCAATGATTGTGGTCACTTGCAAGTCGTTTGACCTTCCATTGATTTTTTATCGTTTCCTTCTTACCACAAATAGCACAAACTCCTTTTTGTTTTTCTAATTCAGCATCATATTTATCTGTAGTTAAATTAAACTTTTTCAAACTATAACTCCACATATAATCATCATATCTTTGCCTATTTTTTGCACGCCATCCCAAAGTTTTATTAATATATTTATTCGGAGACTTTTTATATCTTCCTCTTGCTTGCTCATTCCTTCTTTCTCTTACTTCTGGATTGTTTTTTAGGTGATTTTTCGCAGATTGATAATTACATTTTTTGCACCAACATTGGTAACCGCTTTTTGTAGACTTATCTTTACAAAAACCAGACAACGGTTTTTTCTCTTTACATTTTGGACAAGTCTTGGTTTTCATAATTATGGATATACGTTGTTATCGAAATCGGGATACGTAAAGTATCCACGTGGCTTAGGCCATACCCTATATTTATCAGTGTAAAGATTCCCAATCTTATCACTCACCGTTACTTTATCAAATTTTATGAGCTTTTGGATAAGTTCAGCCGCCTTTGCTGTATGGTGGCTGCTTGTCATATCATCCTCCTGATGCTCTGCCACCGCAAGGCAACTCTCCAAGATGGCCTCGATAGCACGAATCCCACCAATCACCAAGTCCGTTGTCGCCGAGAGTTGTACTGGGTCTGCCCTGTAGAAACCTGAGAGAGTCTCTGCCTGGCCTGGCGTTGGGTGCAGCCACAGTTCATATAAACTACCTATCTCAATATCATACCGAAGTGGTGTAATAGCAAAGTACTCTGGATAACCAGACAAATCACCACCAGTACGCATCTCAAGGATTTGTTCAGCACTTCGCTTTAGAAGCGGTGGGTTAGCAGATGTGGTATCAAAGTATAATGTACTATATACATCGCTAAAATCCACTGGTAAAGCATATTTCCATTGGCCTGATGTAGTAGTGAAATCCCAATAAACTTTGAGAAACTCCCATTCGTGCGGAGTTCCAGTTTCCATATCAATAGGGTATAAGAACTGACGTATTCCCCTATCTACTAATGCCTTACACAATGTCAAATTAGCCCCTGTTGGGGTTGTACCCCTTGCTGTAAGCCCTAAGAAGAAGGAAACTTCATCATAAAGATTCTGGTAACTCAGTGTTAATCGTGCCATATTACTCCTCAAAGCGGATTAGGGGGAAAGCCGATAGGCTCATCCCCCCGACACCGCAGGAGACAGAAGCTTCATGCCTCCGTCTATAATTACTTTACCTCTTCTGCTTTGAAAACTCGTCTTATACAAGTTTCGTGAATTTCTCCTCCTAAAGCTATTACTCCTTGTGCTGGATTAGACTCTTGAGAAATCAACTTGTCCATTGCTGTTTTCAACAGACCAATCTCATGCTCATCAAGAACAATATCATCACCAGCATCTCTAATTTGCTTTGCCAAATCACAGGCATCACAAATCTCAACTCCACCCTTGAATATCCCTGGCAACCTTAACCATTGATAAATATTATCTTTCAAGGGGTAAGGAATTTCCTCAGTTACTAACTCAATCTTTTTTGTTTCTTCATTTCTTTTATTAATTTGAATAGCAACACTATACTCACTTAAATCAATCTTAAACCGCTTCATAATTTCTCTCCTAAATTTGAGACAGAGAAATTATAGCAGGAGGTTACAAAGTAACCTACCTCATAATCTGCCTCCTTTAATAAAGAATAAAGGAAGGGGGACATTGTGTCCCCCAACCATAAAACACTTTAGGCTTGGTTACTTACCATTAACCAATAATTAGTTCCTGCAACCGAAATTGGAATAACGTGGCTTACAGCCGCAGATGATTTAGCAATAAAACCAACATCGAGTGCGTGTCGAACACCAAACAAGTGTGTAAACACATGATATGTAGCGTCGCTACTATGGAAATACAAACCATAAATACTCCCAGGAGTTGTAACCCCATCATCTATATAACTGGTACACAGTATTGCGGTTACATCACCATCACTTAAATCGGCAGCAGTTGTGCCCAAAGTCCATACAGAAGCACGAAAAGCAGCAGATATTTCACCACTACTACTCGCTAATTTAGCATCATCGCCGTTGAGACATAAAGCAGCACCTAAAGCGTGACAAACATTTGCTGGTGTAGCAGTAATGTGTGTTTCAAAATACCACATTCCACTCAAACACGCCCCAGCACCAGCAATTGTACCATTACAATATAGGCCTAAATTAGTACTCGCCGTACCAAGAAATTTAACATTAATATGGTTAACCATTGTTGCTGTAGTAGTATCAGCATCGTCAACACTCAAAGCTGTTCCACCCATATCTTGATAAACAAACCTACTCGTATTCAACTCTGCAAGAACTAAACCAGCAGTACCTCTATCAATAGTTTCTCTTGCAATAGCTACGGAACGACTATCAGCAACCAGAGGAACACCAAGTTCCTGACTTCCAGTAGTAACAGCAAGAATGGTCTGGTCAATCAAACAGTTACTATCTGTCCTAACAGGAACAACAGCACCATTAGGTATATAAATATCTAATACGCTTGGCCCCGTTGTACCAACCCAACCGCCTCTTTTCACTACACCAGCAAACATACTTACATTGTCAGCATTGGGATTCTCTACACGAATATATTTACCTTCGTTTTGAGAACCTTCTGCTGTAGTTGTACTAACTGTTATCTCACCAGTATTAGCAACACTTCCACCAAACCAGTTAGTAGTAGAGTTATCGTAACACACCGGCATACCTTCATAGATTGTCGAAGTGCCAAAATAATATACTCTAACTGCATGTGCACGAGGATTACCCGCAGTTAAATTATCAGCCATTTTTTACCTCTCTAAAAAGTTATTGGTTGCACGTACCTATCCGTCATCTTCCTTTAGTTGTGCCTCCTTGTGTCAATCCATTTATTATTTATTATTCACTATTACGATGGCGTAACCGTACTGTTAGTAAGCAAAAATCCGCAGTACTTAGGCGAAGAGTTTGCCCAAATCTGATAAACCAAGTCCATGTACAGTTCCATAACTGTGTGCCTAAGATTCGCAGGTTGCTTTGTGATACGGAAATCCCAATTCCGCAGAATAACCGGATATATAAAGTTATGATTTAATCCAAGAATCGGATTAGTACCATATACCGATACATTGGCCGTATCCAGCGGGGGAGTGTAAACCATCGGTATACGATTGAAACCAGGTGTGCCATAATGGGCATCAGGACGATAACCCATGTTATCATCACTCTTTGCATAGAAAGCATTGAGGTTTTTGATAACTGTGTCATTCG
>SOKM01000195.1 GCA_004375785.1 Candidatus Cloacimonadota bacterium
TTTATGTTGCCTGGGCACGTTTTTTTGACACCCAGATCCTCATAAGCCGCTCCACAGACTGTGGAAATTCATTTGTAGGTCCGGTTACTGTGAGCGATATAAATGGTGTCCAATGGCCGGTTCCCTGTGTTGGGCCAAACAGCGAGGTCTACGTTGCCTGGGTTCAATTTTCACCCGGTGCAATTAGATTTGACCGCTCGATGGATGGCGGCGAGACCTTTGGAAGTGACATAACAATTCAGAATGCCACCTTCGTTTATGGATATATAAATGGTAATATCACAGTCTTCTCCTTCCCTGCGATGGATGTAGACATTACTGGTGGACCCAATAATGGCAACATCTATGTTGTTTATATGGATTATTCATCAGGTTATACAGATATGGATATATACTTTACCCGCTCTACAGACGGAGGGAACACCTGGAGTGCAAAGGTTAGAATAAATGATGACACATTAAACAATGGTTGCGACCAGTTCCACCCCTGGCTTACTGTTGCACCGGATGGGAGTATAATCGTTGTATTCTTAGACCGCAGGCTTGACCCGGGAAATTTATGGATGGATTTATATATGACTACCTCTATTGATGGGGGAAACACCTGGTCAGTGAATGAAAGAATAACAACCGTATCTTCAGACCCGACTGCCGGTTTAAAATCCTTGAGCCTGAATCCTTCTCCTTTCCCGATAAAAATAAATCAACCCGAAATCCTTGCAGGAAGGGCTGGATTACTCGGTGAATATATCGGAGTGACAGCCTCATCAATTGACAACATCCATCCAATCTGGACAGATACGAGACTTGGGAACCAGGATGTCTTTACGGGATTCAGAATATCACCTTCAGTTGAAGAAGGAGCATCTTATAAAGTAAAAAACTACGATATGAGGGTATTCCCCGACCCTTTTGTAAAAAATCTTCGGATAGATTATTCCTTAGCAGAAAAAGAGGATATTAGATTTTTCCTTTATGATATAACCGGAAGAGAAGTTTCCAACGGACGATTTTATGTAAAAGAAAGGAGAGGAAGTTTTGTGTGGAACAGTAAAGAACTTCCTTCAGGAACCTATTTCCTCCACCTGAAAATCTCCCATTTCTCCAAAACCTTCACCCTGCATAAAATCAAGTAGCCGCAACCTTTAGGTTGCGTAATTCATTGTATTATAAGAAGATAAGTTCGCAGGCTAACCTGTCCACCGAAGCTTCAGCGTAGGTGGAAGCCTGCGCCTACCGACAGACGAGGCAAGATGCCTCGCCTATATTTTGAAGAGAAATGTTGCGGTTAGCTCGGATTCAACCTTAACCGTATCTATCATTGCTGGGGTGAATTTCATAGTTCTTGCAGAGACAAGAGATAGTGAATCGGCTTCTAAAGAAAGAGATTTTGTTACTCTTACATTCTTTACATCGCCTCTTTCATCAACTACGATATTAAGAATTACTGTCCCTTCTATATTTTGAGAAAGAAGTTTTTCAGAGTAAGAGGGTTTTTTCATACTCACATTCTCAGGCGGAGTATATTCATCAATGCTATCCATTAACGGGCTTGAAAAACTCACGGTAACTCCTGTTTCACTTTCTTCGGTAAGAATAATATGTTCGATCTTGATGGGCTTATATGAAGGAATCCCAGGCGTCTTAAACCTGTAATCCCTGAAAAGACTGAAGATTCCAATGTTTAAGAGGATTGCAAGTAGCAGTGCCACTCTAATGGTCACAGGAAACCAGGCTGTCTCAGGCTGTTGTTTAATATTACTGATTCTATCAATAATTTCCAATGGAATGTTAGAATCAACCTCAACCTTTTCTATTTCCTTTATCCTCTCTTTAACACTTATTAGTTTCCGATATTCATCCCCGCAAACTTCACAGGTTTTAAGGTGTTCTTTCACCCGCTTCATCATTTCCTTATCAAGCTCTCCATCTATGTATGCAGAGAGTTCAGATGTTATCACTTTACAGTCCAATATATTACTTAAATGCATCTTCTTTCTCCAGTCTTTTTTTCATCTTCTGTCTCGCCCTGTGAATAAGGGATTTCACAGCCTTTCTTGAGATTTTCATTATCCTTCCTATCTCTTCATAAGAAAGGTCCTCCCATTCTTTCAATATTAAAACCTCCCTCATCCTTGACGGAATTTCATAAAGAGCCTTTTTGACAAGACTCTCCTCTTCATCTTTTTTTACTCTTTCTTCTAAGGGAACACCAGGATCACCGATAGAATTAACCAGTTCTTTATCATATCTTTTTGTAAAGAGAGAAACGAATCTCATTTTTTTAAGATGTTCCTTTTTCATCCGGTTTATTGAGAGATTCCTTGCAACCCTCATAATCCAGATGGGAAAACTCTCTTTATTTCTCAGTCTCTTGAATGAAAGGTATGCCTTCATAAAGGTATCCTGCGTTAAGTCTTTCGATAGTTCATAATCATTAACAAGCGTATATATATAATTAAAAACCCGCCTGTAATGGTTCATCACAAGTTTTTCAAATGTCTCTTCCACTTTTCTCTCTTTATTTATAGACATCTCAAATGGTAAAAGGTTCTGAAAATAAATCAGTTGTTACTGCCGTTTCAAATGGTTAAGGTGTTATTTTGGAGTATTATTTTTTGGAGTGCAAAATCGGTGATTTTGCCCTTTTGCAACGACACCGTCGTTGCACTCCATATTAGAATTATGCTTTGCAATAACGCCGTTATTGCACTCCATATTCAATGTAAGTTTTATCATCAGATATTTTCAATTTGAAACGACATTGGTTATTGGTTATTGAGTAAGTATTCAGTAAACCCTATTATTTTGTCATTCCGAGCCCGATAAGGCAGAAGAGAGAAGAGTGAATGGGTGAAACGGGGAGAATTCATTTATCCATTTACTCATATACCCATCTACGGGGCTATAAGAGAAAATGAGATTGCTTCGCATACCTACGCTTAAGCTTCGGCAGACAGGCATAAGTGGAGCAAGCCCCGTGTAATAGGAAAATGTTTTGTGCATAATGGTATTACACAGGACAAGAAGAAGAACTCGCAATGACACACTACCCCTTAAACAATCTTCATTCTCTTCTTTGGAAATCCCAATGACGGGTCGCCATAGAGTTGGAATTCTAACAGGGTCTTTTTGTCGTCATCGTCAAGAAATCCCTGTGCTCTAATCATCTTCTTGGCAAAATCTATCTTTGCATTCTTCAATGCATCCCCAAAAGGAATACCTTGTTTTACATACTGAAGAAAATATTTACCAAGAAGATCAGCTTCCCTCGAAGGCGGTGCAGGCGGTCCGTAAGCGATTGCAGTAGAGCCAACAAAAGCAATAGTACCGTGAGAGAGAAATTTGAGTGCCATTGACTCCTCTCTTAATTTCTTGAAAATCCACGCACCGTAGCAGGCTTCTGTATATATACAGCTTCTTTTAAGTGTTGGAACTTTCTCCGGTGTGATTGCAACAGGATAGATGGGTAAATCCGGAGCATCACCGGGTGCCTTCTGTCCATACCAGTTCGGGGTTTCCTTCGAACCGTGTAGATTAAAGTATAAATATTTCTTTTTAAGCCAGTTCTTTTTAAGTTGTTTTGCATTAAAGGGTGGAGAAACCTTCAATTTTTTCTCATCACCAATAACCCTGAAAACCGCTTTTGAAGCCTCCTTCCAGATAGATGCAGAATAACCGAAACTCTCCTTGTATCCAGCAGATTTTTTATAGTATTCCTTTGTCTGTTCTAAAAGACGAATTAGAAAATCTGCCTTTTTTCCTTTTGAGTCAGGAATCCTTCCAAAAGCCCTCTGGGGAATCAAAAAATCAGTATCTCTTGAAGCATAAGGTGCATCGGTGAATATTTCCTTATCTTCATCGTCTGTTGGATTTTCGACCTTGTAAAAAGGGATAATTGAATGACCACCCACTAAGAGGAAAGTATTCTCTTCCTTTGAATCTTTATCAATAGCATCAAAGAATTTCTTTAATCTTTTCGGTTCTACCCTTTTCTTGAAATTAAATCTTTTTAATTTTCCGTTAAGTTCATCAATAAGAAACAGCTCACCCTTTTTCATATTTACAAGTTCCTTTATTGATTTAATTACATTATATGCTCCCTTTTTTTCATATTTTTTAAGAAGATTCTTTTTATGTGAAAAAACAAAATCCATTATGCTCCTTTCTAA
>SOKM01000032.1 GCA_004375785.1 Candidatus Cloacimonadota bacterium
GTTCTTACCCCTGACCATAAAGAAGCATTGGAGCATACTGTTATTTGTTACTATGAACAAGGACTTATCCTTTATGGCGAAGACAAATTGCTGGAAGCACTGCATACGTTTAACAATGTGCTCAGGTTGAATCCAGAACATGAACAGGCTCAAGAAGAAATTCTTAGAATCAATGAGGAGTGTAGGGAGAAAGCCGAAGAGTACAATCGAAAAGGGCTGGTAGAATATACCAGAGGAAATTTGAAGGAAGCGATAGAAGCCTGGGAGAATGCACTTCGTTTCTATCCTGACCTGGAGACAGCTCAAAAGAATCTGGAAAGAGCCCGAAAGGAAATAAACAAATGAAACTAAGAACAAAGTTTTCTTTTTTAAACAGTATTTTAATCATTGCTGTCATTTTGGGAGTAAGTATTTTTCTTTTTATTGCTGAGAAGCGGCTTCTGATTCAAGAAATGGAAAAAAACCAAACGAATATTATTAAGGGATTAGCTCAAGTGGGCAAGGAATCTCTCATCACCAATGATGAAATACTGCTCATAAACTATGTAAACCTTGTAGAGAGAACCAGAGGAGTAATGTACGCAATGGTGACCGCTCCTCAGGGTAAAATTCTTGCCCATACTGACGTCAACCTTTTAGGAACCATTGCCAATGATACTATTGCAATAAAAGCCCGTTCATCAAATGAACTTGTTACTCAATCGTATGTTGATAAGGAAAAACAAAACATATTAGACATTGCTTTACCTATTTTTATTAACCAGAACAAAGTGGGGATTGATCGCATTGGTTTTTCTCGGGATAGTTTACACGAAATAGTAGAGGAAACCTTAAGAGAAACCCGTAAAAGAATTTTTGGTGTAGTAATAGTAGTTTTAATCATCGGTTTTATTGGTGCCATAATTCTTGCTCAGATGATGACCAGACCAATTAAACAGATGGCAAAAGGAGCAGAATTAATCGGTCAGGGAAAACTTGATACCACAATTGTGGTCAAAAGCAATGATGAACTGGAAAGTTTAGCCAGAGACCTTAACAAGATGTCCAGCCAACTAAAGGAAATTGACCAGATGAAAAGCGACTTCCTTGCCAGCGTTACCCATGAGTTAAAATCACCATTAACTTCACTAATTATGTACATCGACCTTTTTTTGGAAGGGGCAGCGGGTAAGTTAAACGAGAAAGCAGAAAAGTTCTTGAAAATTATGGAAAGGAGTAGCAAGCGCCTTTCCCGATTTATTGATGACCTGTTAGATATGGCAAAGATTGAACGGGGTAAGATGGAGATAAAAAAAGAGTCTTTAGAAATTCTTCCCATAGTTTCAGAAATAGCAGAGCTTATAAAACCTCAGGCTGATGAAAAAGATATTGAAATAGCAATGAATATTCCAGACAACTTGCCTCTAGTCTTTGTTGACGGGGATAGAACCCGGCAGATTATCACCAATCTTCTCAGCAATTCGGTAAAGTTTACTCCGGAAAAAGGAAAGATATCGATCAAAATCCAGGATGAAAAAGAGTGCCTTCAACTCAGTCTTAGCGATACAGGAATAGGTATTCCGCCGGAGCAGATAGGGAAGATTTTCGATAAATTTGAACAAGTTAAAGAAATAAGAGAAAGAGTAAAAGGACCAAGAGGGACTGGTTTAGGTTTGGCGATTGTGAAATCCCTTGTTGAGGCTCAGGGAGGAAAAATCTGGGTAGAATCAGAGGTGGACAAAGGTTCAACTTTTTATTTTACCCTGCCAAAACAAACAACGTAACACCCCCACACCAACTGTTATAGTAAACTCCTACATCCATAATTGATGTGGGTGGTTTATCTCTCTAGCAATTGTTATAATAAACTCCTAAATCCACAGTTGGTGTGGGGGTAAACCAATTATTATGTTTTATGTATATGTGATAAAAAGTAAAAAGGACGGTTGTTTTTATATCGGTTCGACTAATGATTTAAGGCGAAGAACAAAAGAACATAATGCAGGGCAAGTTTTCGCTACAAAGTCAAGAAGACCGTTTGAGTTGGTTTATTATGAGGCTTATAGGTCAGAAAAAGACGCTAGGAAAAGAGAAAAAAATCTAAAATTAAGATCTCGTGCTTTTACCCAGTTAAAAAAGCGTATCCAGGAAAGTTCATTATAGTAATTGGGAGGGTTTACCCCCACACCAACTGTTACAGTAAACTCCTATATTCATAATTGATGTGGGTGGTTTATTTCTCTACTAATTGTTATAATAAACTCCTAAATCCACAGTTGGTGTGGGGGTGTGATGGCTGGTGAGCGGATTTTAATTGTTGATGATGACCCTAATATTAGAGAAGCCTGTGTGGAATATTTGAAGATGAATAAATACAATGTGAGTGAAAGTAAAAGTGGAGAAGAGTGTCTTCAACTACTTAAACAGGATAATTATCAGATTATCCTCACAGATTTAATGATGCCTGGCATTGACGGAATTGGAGTGTTAAAAGAGGTAAAAAAAGAATACCCCCAATCCGATGTAATTATAATGACTGCCTATGGGACCATCGAAAATGCAGTGGAAGCGATGAAATTGGGAGCTTATGATTATATTACAAAGCCATTTGCCATTGACGAACTGGGTTTACTGATTAAGAGATGCCTGGAGAAGCAAAGGCTTGCCCGAGAAGTTGATGAATTAAAAGAAGTGGTGAACCTCTATGAAGTAAGTAAGGCAATAAGTTCACTTATGGATTTAGACCAACTGCTCTCCCGCATTATAAAATTAGCCACTGATACCTTAGGCGCGGATGGCGGGTCTATAATGTTATTTGATAAAGAAACAGGAAAACTCATAGTAAAAGCAGCCTCAGGAAGAAGGGAAGATATGGTTATAGGGAGGAAACTCAATATTGGAGAAAGGGTAGCCGGGTATGCAGCCCAGAAAAGTGAGATTGTGAAGATTGACGGAAGTATAAAGGAGGACCCACGATTTTGCAATCTTGAGCAGTTTGACGGGATACACTCAGGAATAACCATCCCCTTACTGAGAAAAGATAAGTTATTCGGTATAATCAATGTGCACAGAACAGAAAAAAAAGACGTATTTACCAAAAAGGACGTCGACCTTTTATCCATCTTTGCAGCCCAGTCAGCAATTGCTATTGACAATGCGTACCTTTTCAGTACTCTGCAACAAGAGAAGGAAAAGATTGAGGCTGTTTTTAGGGGAATGGAAGATGGCGCCATTATTACCGATGCTCAACTGAATATAATTATGCTTAATTCATCAACAGAAAAACTGTTAAATGTAAAAAGAGAAGAGTGTCTGGGGAATAACCTTCTTGGATTCATTTCTGATTTTCAACCTTCAATTACCTGGAGAGAACTGGAAAAGAAAGAGGAAAAAGTGGTCAATTTTGACCTGGTAAGAACAAAAGGAAAGGCTCTTTTTCTTTCTGTTGTAGCAACCAAAATCAGGAATGAAGAGGGAAAATTATTGGGCCAGATTATGGTCCTTCGCAATGTTACTGACGAAAGAAAAGAAGAAATGGTAAAGAGAAATTTCCTTAACCTTATTTCTCACAAACTGAGAAATCCCCTGACAACCATTCTTGGGTACCTTCCTTTTCTTCAGGAAAAAATGAAAGTATTAGGTGAGTCAGAAAAAGAGGTTCTGGAAGTGATAGAAAGGGAAGGACTGATTCTTTCCAGTCACGTAGATAAACTACTTATGTTTACCTTGCTTGAGCGCGAATATTTAGAAATGGAAAGAGAAAAAGTGAATGTAAAATCCCTTGTAGAGACTGCATTGGAAATGATAAATACTCTTATTAAGGTTAATCAGGCAGAAGTAGAGATTGATAGTAAATTGGATGATATTGGTCAGGTTTATGTAGATAAGTTGAAAATCCAGAATGTCATTGAAAACTTAGTGGAAAATGCAATAAAGTTTAATGATAAAAAAGAAAAAAGGGTAAAGATTAGCGGGCGTTCTGTGGATGATAAGTTTATTCAAATGGAAATAGCCGATAATGGACCAGGTATTCCTTCTGAAGAACATGAAAAAATATTTCAAAAGTTCTACCAGGTAGAAGAATATTTTACTGGCAAGGTAGAAGGAATAGGATTAGGACTGCCACTGGCAAAACGACTCGTAGAAGCTCATGGTGGGAAAATCTGGGCAGAAAGCAAATTAGGA